>JAJRDF010000006.1 GCA_028678555.1 Methanomicrobiales archaeon | reverse complement strand
GCCAGCCAGCCCTTCAGGAGCTTCCCTTCCTCCATGAGGGCAGGGAACAGGTCCCGGGCAAAGTCGTACTTCTTCCCTGCAGGGATGTGGTCCAGCACCTCCGGGTTGCAGACGTACATCCCCGTGCTGGCCAGGTTGGAGAAGATCTCCCCGGGTGCCGGTTTCTCCCGGAACCGTTTCACATGGTAATCGGCATCGATCTCGGCGATGCCGTACTCGCCGGGGTCATCGATGGAGACGAGGCCGATGGAAAGGATCCCGTGGCCATGCAGGTGCTCCCGGTAGAACTCCAGCAGGTTCAGGGTCGTGACATGGTCCCCGCCCACCACCAGGAACTTCCCGTCCTCCAGGTACCGCTGGGCATTCTTCACCGATCCGGCGGTCCCGAGCTTGGTCTTTTCCCGGACGTACTTCAGGGAGACATTGAAGAGCGACCCGTCGCCCAGGGCCTGCTCGATCTCCTCTGCCATGTACCCCACGGTGAGCACCAGATCGGTGAATCCCAGGCTGGAGAGGTGCGAGACCAGGTGCTGGATGGAGGGGATGTTCATGATAGGGATGCAGGGCTTGGGGCGCTCGAACGTGAGGGGGCGCAGGCGGGTCCCCTCGCCCCCGCACATGATGCACACCTTCATGCGTAGGAGTAGGACGCAGGGGGTTTTAAGGGTGAGGATGCGGCCGACCCCCGGATCTCTCACCCGGAACGGCTCCCTGTCATCGTGCGGGAGGGAGCGAGCCCCCTCCCGGTCCCTCCCCTATGAGGATAGATCCGCCAGGTCAGTGTACACCGAAGGATCCTCCCATCCTCAGCGGGAGATGACCACGCGGCGGGGGCGGTGAGCCCCCGAGAGCGTCTCACCAGAAATCACGCGTGATACTACACGGTGATGGTAATCTCGCAGAATGCCTAGTGGGCTGCTGGGGCTGCAGAATGCCGCTGCCACCGTTTCGCGAGGAATGCCGCCACGACGAGCAGCGTCATCCCGTTCACGATAATGAAGAGGACCGGATCAGAGAGGTCGGATCCCATCAGGTTGGCGTGCACGGTTCCCAGCAGGATGGCGATATAGAGGAGGGCATGAACGGGGCGCCATCCCTTCCCCAGCCACCCCTGGAACACGGCCGCAAGGACTCCCGCGTACACCAGGATGAGGGCGGCTCTCCCGCCATTCATCAGGAACGCGTCCAGAGATCGTGTCACCGGGATGAACAGGTCCGCTCTCCCCAGCCGGAGCGCGAGTGATACCGGGTGGAGGGTGATGAGGATGAGGCCTGCCAGGGCTGCGCGGTGGTGGACCGCCAGGAACGGGGCGCCGAGGACCTTCCGGATCTCACGGAGGAAGGGGGACATCATGGCGGCCAGCTGCAGGGTGAGGAGGCCCGTGAGGGCTGCGAGCCGGATGGTCACGGACCAGGGATCAGTGCCGCCGGCGAGGACGCGCCAGATGACCAGGAGGTACAGGACCGCAACTCCTGCCAGAACAGCCCAGCGGGGCACCAACATCCAGTACCGTACCATGCAACGGGAGGTGAAGAAGATCGCGGTTTTCAATCCCTGAGACAATCTCCCTCCGGCTTTCCGGTCTCCGATACTCCTTTATCCGCGGCAGGGGAACCTCTTCCCGGACCGTTATGCCAGAATTCCAGTGTACCCGGTGCGGGAAATGCTGCGTGAATTTCGGCAGGTACGTGACCATCGAGCGGAACCTGGGTCCCGGCGACTTCTTCTGCCGGTTCCAGATCACGGGGGAGCTCTTCCGCGCCCACCTGGATCCGGCGTTCCGCGCCCTCTTTGAAGAGAAGGGAGCGGCTGCGGCCCATCCGGAGTGGTGTACCTTCCTCCGGAAGGACCCGGAGGCTCATGGATTCGTCTGCACCATCCATGCCACCCGGCCACCCTTCTGCCGGAGCTTCCGGTGCTATGCCATGAAGATCTTCTCCCGGGATGGCACGGAGATCGGAACGGTGGGCGGCAACCGGGCGCTGCTCTCGAAAGACGCAGATCTCGCCAGGTGCTGGCAGGAACGGGTCACCCTCCTGACAGACAGGGACGAAGGCCGCTGGAGGGAACGGGTCCTGGATACCCTTTCGAAAGAGGGATACCGTGTGGAGATCTATTCCTGAGAAGAGGGACGATGCACAGGAACCGGAGTGAGGACCGATGGGTAAGGTGAGGGAACTTCCGGTGAAGAAAGGGGAGGTCGCCTGCCAGGATGGGGTGGTGGTTACCCTGGACTACTGCCGTTTCTGTGCCCATTCGAAGGCGATGCGGGTGAAGGGGGAGTGGATCACCTCCCCTGCACGGGCCTACTGCCTCCGCAGCAGGGTGGTGCAGCAGATAGACCTCTCAAAGGTCGAGGCGGTCCAGTGCGACGATGACGGGAGCGAGGGATTCCGCTCCATCATGAATATCATCAGCTGAACGCTGACCTTCCAATCCTCTTTTTGTTGACGATTATTGTCGCGCAAGACTGGGGAGGGTGTCATATGGTGCGGGAGGGGGCCAGCCCCCTCCCGGCCCCACCCCGATGAGGATAGTCCCGCCACGTCGGTCCTTGGGAACAGAGGGATCACCGGATCCAGCACACCGGCGGGGGGTGCCCACGCGGCGGGGGCGGTGAGCCCCCGAGAGCGTCTCACTGGTACTCAACGAAACCGGAATACCGGCTTCATCTAAAGGAATCATCCTTCCGTTACTGCATCCCGGTTTTCACCGTGAAGAAGGGCAGGATCTTCTCCAGGTCGATATGGGCCTCGAAGAGGTCGGCGAGCGCTTCGTAGGGATCACCCGTGCTCCCCGGAACAGCGGCTGCTCCCTCCTGCTCCCCTGGCGGGACCAGCCCCTTCCTCCGGTACAGGAACTCCACCAGGGCCCGGATGGCCGATTCGTTCTGGAAGAGCCCGTGCAGGTAGGTGCCGATGACGAGACCGTCGGGAGAGACAGCTCCCTCAGCATCGAACGCCTCGGTATCCGCACCCCGCTCCGTGGTCCCCATGTGGATCTCATAGCCTGTCACCGTTCCCATCGGGGTAAGGATGGGCCCCACCGGCCGGGCGGTCCGGCGCACCTGCTCGGTGGTCTTCCCGTAGGTGCGGAACCAAGTCACACAGTCCAGGAGGCCGATGCCCGGGTGGACGCCCGGTCGGCCGGATTCGATTCCCTCGTCGATGATCTCCTTCCCCAGCATCTGGTACCCGCCGCAGATGCCAATGACCGGGATCCCGCGCTCCCGGGCTTTCCGGACCTGGTCCAGCGTTCCCCGGTCACGGAGGACCTCCAGGTCATCCACCGTGTTCTTGGTGCCGGGCAGGATGATGCAGTCAAATCTGTCCAGGGGGGCACCCGGCACCACGTACTCCACGGGGACCCTCCGCTCCAGTGCCTCGAAATCCGTGAAGTTGGAGAGGTGGGGGAGGCGGAGGATGGCGACCTGGACCGCACCGCCCAGGGGTTTCTTGTCCGGAAGGGAAAGGGAATCCTCGCTGGGGAGGGGGATGGTGGCGTAGGGGAGCACCCCCAGCACCGGCACCCTGCAGATCCGCTCCAGCTCTGTGATCCCGTTCTCGAACAGGGCGGGATCTCCCCGGAACTTGTTCACGATCAGTCCCTTCACCCGGGGCCGGAGGTCCCCGGGGAGCAGCTGGAGGGTGCCGTACAGCTGGGCAAAGATGCCGCCCCGCTCGATGTCCCCCACGAGGAGGATAGGGAGCCGGAGCGCCCTCGCGAGCCGGACGTTCGCGATGTCCCGGTCGTAGAGGTTCAGCTCCGCGGCCCCGCCGGCCCCTTCCACCACGACGTTCCCGAACTCCCCTTCCAGCGTCCGGTAGGCGTCCAGGGCCACCTCCAGCAGGCGGTCCGACTCCCGGTAGTACTCGGCGATGGGCACGTCCCGGTAGGGTCTCCCCATGAGAACGACCTGCGAGATCCCCTCCCCCTTCGGCTTCAGGAGGATGGGGTTCATCTCGGCCCGCGGCGGGAGGCCCGCGGCAAAGGACTGGACCGCCTGGGCGATCCCGATCTCGGCACCGTCCGCCGTCACATAGGAGTTGAGGGACATGTTCTGTGACTTGAAGGGCGCCACCGGGATGCCCCTCCGGAACAGGGCCCTGCAGAGGGCGGCGACCACCGTACTCTTCCCTGCGTGGGATGCCGTTCCGAGGACCATCACCGACATCGGTACCCGGATATGGGCAGGGGTTTTATAAAAGGGGCGGGTACCATTCCTCCATATATGCACCTCACCCCCACGGCCGAGACCCTGCTTGCCCGGCGGTACCTCCTCCCCGGTGAGACCCCGGCCGGGCTCTTCTCCCGTGTGGCGCACGCGGTGGACACCCCGAGGGAGGAGGCATTCCTCCGGATGATGGAGGACCTCCTCTTCCTCCCCAACACCCCCACCCTGATGAACGCGGGGACCCCGGTCGGGCAGCTCTCTGCATGCTTTGTCCTCCCCGTGCTGGACTCCATTGACAGTATCTTTTCCGCCCTCGCCCAGATGGCCAAGATCCACAAGAGCGGGGGCGGTACCGGGTTCTCCTTCTCCCGTATCCGCCCGGAGGGGGACGTGGTGAGCGGGACCGGCGGGGTGGCCAGCGGGCCCGTCTCCTTCATGCAGGTCTTTGACCGCGCCACCGACGCGGTGAAGCAGGGGGGAAGGAGGAGGGGCGCCAACATGGGCGTCCTTGCGGCCAGCCACCCGGACATCATGGCTTTCATCCGGAGCAAGCACGGCGGCGGCCTCCGGAATTTCAACATCTCGGTGGGATTTGACGGGCCCTATTTCCAGTCCCTGGATGGGGGGAAGCCTTTCTCCCTTGTGAATCCCAGGGACGGGGGCATCTGGGGATCCGTGGACCCGCGGGATCTCTGGGAGCAGGTGGCCATGGAAGCCTGGGCGACCGGCGATCCCGGTATGCTCTTCTTCGACGAGATCAACCGGCGGAATCCCACCCCTGGCCTGGGTCCCCTGGAGGCCACCAACCCCTGCGGGGAGCAGCCCCTGTACCCCTACGAAAGCTGCAACCTGGGCTCGGTGAATCTGGCACCGTGCATCCGGAAGGATGACCTGGACGAGCCGCTTCTCCGGGAGACCTGCCGGACGGCCGTGGATTTCCTGGACGGAGTGATCGACGTGAACCGGTTCCCGATACCGGAGATCACAACACAGACGCTGCTCACCCGGAAGATAGGTCTCGGCATGATGGGCCTCGCCGATGCCCTGATCCTCCTGGGGATCCCCTACGAGTCAGAGGAAGCCCTCAGGTTCGCCGGGAGGGTGATGGCGATCATCCAGGAGGAGGGTCATGCCAGGTCCGGAGAACTGGGCGAGGAGAAGGGATCGTTCCCTGCCATCGACCGTTCCGTGTACAGAGGTGCGATGCGCAATGCCACCGTGACCACCGTTGCACCGACGGGCTCCCTCCACCTGATCGCCGGCACCTCGTCGGGAATCGAACCCCACTTTGCCCTCTCTTACACCCGGAAGATGGCGGGGACGGAGGTCGTGGTGACAAGCCCCCTCTTCCTCCAGGCCATCTCAGCGAACCCCCACGGTACCGATTTCCTGGCCCGGGTAAGGGAGACGGGGTCTGCCCAGGGCCTCCCCATCCCGGATCACCTGAAGGAACTCTTCCGGATCGCCCCGGAGATCTCCCCGGAGTTCCATGTCCGGATACAGGCGGAGGTGCAGAAGCACGTGGATAACGCGGTCTCAAAGACGGTGAACCTCCCGGAGGAGGCGACCTCTGCCGACATCCAGCGGATCTATACCCTTGCGAGGAGCCTGGGATGCAAGGGGATCACCGTGTACCGGTACGGGAGCAAGCCGGAACAGGTCCTCTCCCACGGCTGCGATGTCTGCAGGGTCGATGAGTGATTCTGCCCGATGGGCGGACGGAAAGGCCATGCAATGGCCGGCGGATGACCATATCTGTGGCCAGACAGGCGGTCATGCAATGGCCGACGGATGACCATATCTGTGGCCAGACAGGTGGCCATGCAATGGCCGACGGATAACCATCCAATTAATAAATAAAGAGCATTGAACACTAGGAGTAATGAATGGTGGGATCTGTCCAACGTGCGGACTGCCAAAGGAACTCTGCATCTGTGAAGAAGTTGCCAAGGAACAGCAGCGAATCACTGTCAAGATCAACAGACGGCGGTATGGGAAGGAAGTCACCATCATCGATGGCCTCGATCCCGTTGATATCGACCTGAATGAACTGACCAAATTCCTGAAGGGGAAGCTCGCCTGCGGCGGCACCGTCAAGGGCTCCTCCATCGAACTCCAGGGGAACCACCTGGAACGGGTCAAGGAACTGCTGACCCAGAAGGGCTACAAGCTGGATAACATCTCCTGAAAGATTCCCTCCTCTCCCGGAAATCACCCCTCTTCTTTCTTTTCCCCTTCCCGTGACCTGCCCGGGCACTTCCCGTCCCATCTTGCACGCCCCCGCAGGGAAAACACGAGGGGTGGCGGGGTTCCCCCCCCGCGTCCTGTCCGCCGGATTCAGATAAAGAACCGGAAGGTGATCCAGGCGATGGTGAGCATGATGGCCGAGTATTTCAGGCCGGCGACGGCGCTCCCCTCCCCCATCTGCCCTGCCACGAGACCCGAGAAGAATCCCTGGATCAGGGCGGCATGGGAGAAGATCCGCTTGTAAAAGAGGATGTCCACAGCACCCATGAACCCGGCTGCCGCGGCGCCTGCCGAGGATGCCTTGGCCCCGGCCTCGGCCATGGTGGTGAGGAAGGTGGAACAGAGGATGGCGATGACGAACAGGAAGACCAGGAACGAGATGACCACGATCACCATGTAGATGAGCATGTTGTTCCTCCGCTCCTGTTTCAGATTGTAGAACTCGTAGGAGTCGTTGGCCGCCGCCCTGAGCACCTCGGAGACATCGCCCCCCGCCTTGGATGCCTTGGAGATCAGGTCCACCGCCCGCTGGGCCAGGGGGGTCCCCACCCGTTTCCCGAACCGGAGGAGGGCCTCCACGAAGGGGACCGACCAGGACATCTCGGAGTTCAGCCGCCGGATGTAGGGGGTCAGGGCCCCGTAATGGCCCTGGGACACGTTGTGGATGGCGTTGGGCAGTGTCATCCCGCTGTCGTTCATACCGGCCACGTCCCGGAAGAAGTTGGGGAGGGCCTCCTCCAGGCTGTTCACCCGCTTTGACTCCATGAAGTCCAGGATGGCAAGGGGCACGATGGCGACCAGCACCGCGAGGCAGATCACGTCGTCAACCAGCGTTTCCGTGAAGATGGTCAGGAGGCTGTTGTTCATGAACATGAGGAGGAGCCCGCCCACGAAGACCAGGGCTGCCATCGGGATGGAGAGGATCAGCACGTTGGTGGGATTCTCGCGGATGACCTGGAACGGGTGTTTCATGAACCTGCCCAGGCCTTCCCGGATCTTCTTCTGGTAGGAGATCTTCTCCAGGATATGGGCCTCATCGCGTTCGAAATCGCTGAGCACCATCTCCGGGACATTCTCCCGCTTGTAGCTCTTGCGGTTCAGGAAATTGTTGAAGGTTTCACTCAGGCTCATGTTACGTCTCCGGTGTCATGGAGGAGATCAGGACCACGAACATGATGCTCCCGAAGGGCACGATCAGGTAGATGACGATGTAGAGGAGGAACGGGTTGGTATCGCCGCCGATGATGGACATGATGGACTGCAGGATGATGAGGAACAGCGTCCCTGCGACGAGCGCAGTGACGTAGGATTCGGCGATGAGCCCCAGGGTCTCCAGGAACATCTTCTGGGACTGCCGGTTCTCCAGGGTATACTGCTGGGCCTTGTTCCGGAAGTACTCGGTGAGGTTGGACCCGGCGGAGATGCTGGCTACCGCCCCCTGCAGGAACTCCTTCATCCGTTCACTGGGGGTCACGGTGGAGACGACGCGGATGGCGTCCATGAGATCCTTACCGAAGACGCGGACCTCCCGGGTGATGTACCGTGCCTCCACCGAGCTCTCCCCGTAGATGGGGCTGTCTCCCAGGAGGCTGAAGACCTCTGCCGGCGTGATCCCTGCCGTGGACATGGCGGTGACGTAGTTGATGGCGTAGGGGAGCGTGGCATCAATGTTACGGCGCCGTTCCCCGGCCACCACGCTGGGGTACACCATGAAGATCAGGTAAATGATCCCGCCGATGATGAGGAGGGCCAGGAGGAAGGTGAGGATGGTGCCTGCCACCAGCCGGTAATCCGACATGCCGTACATGAACTCAGGAAGCGTCCCCTTGTAGGTGATCATCTCGGGGATCCTGAGCCAGAAACTCAGGAGGCCCAGGATCGCAGCCGCCAGGAACCCTCCGAGGAATGAACTGACCCACGCCGTGGCCAGGTACGCCTCAAAAGGGGTGCTGATCCGTCCCCTCAGCAGGTTGTTGCGGAGCGAGAGGAACTCCTCCCTTCTCTTCTTGGCCCGCTCTCCCAGGATCCTGAAACAGAACCGCTCGTAACTGTTCATGCGGCCTCTCCCTTGGCATAGAGGTCCTTGCGCACGATCTCAATGACCGCCTCGGGATCCCGGAAGTAGGAGATGAGCATCTTCGACACGTCCTTGTAGTGCCGGATCATCTTGAGACGCATCCACTCCAGCAGCTCCTGGCGCCGTTTCAGCTCCTCCTTCATCCGGGACTCGCTCCAGCCGCGCTCTTCCATGATCTCCTCCAGGATGTAGGACTTGCCGGAGTACCGGATCTCGTCCGTGGAGGGATACCACCGGAAGACCTCGTTCGTGATCAGCTCGTTCGTCCGCGGGTCGATATCCAGAATCTCGATGATCTGCTTGGAGCGCCGGATCCGCTGGCCTCCGATCCGGGCCTGGGTCTGGACGGCCACCAGGTTCAGCGCAGAGAGCATGTTGCGGGGCACGTCCATGGGCGCGTTCTCGATACGGTGGACGACGCTCGCCACTGAGTCAGCGTGGATGGTGGAATAGGTGACGTGGCCTGTCGACATGGCCTGGAACAGGGTGAGGGCCTCCTTGCCTCTCACCTCGCCCACCACCAGGTACTCCGGCCGCTGCCGCAGTGCAGCCCGCAGGAGCTCGTACATGTCGATCTGCCCTTTCCCCGCCGTGTCAAAGGAGTCCCGGGTGACCGAGGCTATCCAGTTGGGGTGGGGGAGCTTCAGTTCCCGTGTATCCTCCAGGGAAACGATCTTGGCCATCGGGGGAATGAAGAGGGAGATGGCATTGAGCGACGTGGTCTTCCCGGATGCGGTACCCCCGGCAAAGATCGCCGATTTCCCGCTCTCCACCGCCAGCCAGAGGTAGGCGATGGAGAGGGGCGAAAAGGTGGACCACTCGATCAGATCCGTTGGCGTGATGGGCTCTTCACGGAATTTCCGGATCGTGAAGGTGGATCCATGGGCCGTGACCTCGGCACCCAGGGTCATCTGGATACGGGACCCGTCCGGCATGGTGGCGTCCAGGATGGGCTCGGCGATGGAGATGTGCTTGCCTGCCCGCTGCGCCATCTTGGTGACAAAGGAATCCAGGTCCTCCTCGTCCCGGTACATGAGGTTGGTCTTCGTATTCTCATAGGAGGTGTGGTACACGAAGATGGGGATATTGATCCCGTCACAGGAGATATCCTCGATGTACTTGTCGTGCATGATGGGGTCCACGAGCCCGTCGCCCAGGAACTCCTTCTCGATGTTGTACAGGATCTTCTCCCTCCCTGCCGGGGAGAGTGAGATGCCGTAATCCCGGAGGATCCCGTCCACTGCACCCCGGATGGCTTTCTTTGCCGAATCCTTGGTGATGTCCTTCGTATTCACCTCCAGGGTCTCGAAGAGTCGCTGCTTGATCTCCACCAGGAGCTCCTTCTCGGCCGGGGAGAGCTGGGGCTCCAGCACCTGGTAGGTGTACTCGTGGGAGGTGCTGTCGTGGATGATCCGGATATAGGCATACGGTTCGTTCACCGGGTAGATCTCCACCTCCTCGATGGTGGGCTGGGCCCGGATGTTCAGGTCCACCAGGGGGCCGTGGATCTTGGGGTTGTACTCCTCGATCTCGGGCCGGATCACCTTCATGATGTTCAGTCTGCCGAGGATCCCCCCTGCCTTCCCCTTCGGCTGTTCCGGGGCCCCTTCACCACCGATAACCACGTCCTTGATGACCCCCATGGGGAGCTGGGAGTGCCAGCTCTCGATCATCTCGGAGGGCACCTTCCCGGCGATACCGCCACCCTTCACATCAAAGACGGCGGTCCTCTCGTGGAGCTTTACCTCGTCGATGGCAAAGGTGGCTCCCTTGGGCAGGATTAGGTCAGAGATATCCTTGATCTCGTCCACAGAGACGATGGTATCCTCAGCCTCCTCGGCCTCCTCAGTCTCCATCTCTGACCAGCGCGTGCGCTTGGCCTGGACAGGCTTCGACGGGGTCTCCTCCATTGCCGCCTCCCCGGTCCCCGACTCGGCGATATCGTGGAGCGAATCGAAGACATTCACCTTGCCTTCCGCGAGGGACGTGTCCGTGTGGACCTTGAAGATATCGTCGATGACCTGGGTGACCTCCTGGTCCGCCGCTGAGGCCGTGCCCGCACTGCGGGCCATGGCGTCCAGGTTCCCGGCGGTGACCGCGGCGCCCTGGACCGCCTTCGTCCCCCCTACCCGCTGGCGGGGCGCAGGGGCAGACTCCTCCTTCCCAGTGGTCTCGGCGGTCCGGGCATCCCTGGCAGCCTTCATCTCCTGCCGGAAGGATCCCAGGCGCTGCACCAGGGCCTCGTATTCGTCGCCGGGACCCGTGGGGGGCTCCAGGGCGGGAGGCGGGGCCTGCGTTTCCTTCGCTTTCGCCTCCGGCTTCTCCTCGCCGATGGCCAGATCCAGCTGCTTCAGGCGGTCCATCATGGTGGAGAGATCCCCGTCTCGTGCGGCGGGGGGAGCTGCAGGAGCCTGGGGGACTTTTCTTGCCGGTGCCGGAGCCGCCCGGGGTTCCGCGGCACGGACCTCGGGCTCGGCTCCCGTATCCTTCGTGACACCTTCCAGCCGCGTCATGAGGGCAGAGAGGTCATCCTCCTGGGCCGCTGCGGGCGGAACGGGGGCTGCCTGCGGGGCAGTCTCGGCCCGGGTGGCCCGGACGGTCTTCTTCCCGGCCTCCTTGGGTGGCAGGCCGCCGCCGAGCCGCTTCATGAGGGCAGAGAGGTCATCCTCCGGGACGGCCGCGGCCGGGGCGGGGGGTGCCTGGGGGAGCGGGGCAGCCTCGGCCCGGGTGGCCCTGACGGCCTGGGGGGCAGGTTCTTTCGGGGGGACAGCCCCCTCCAGCCGCTTCATGAGGAGAGAGAGGTCATCCTGGGGGGCTGGCTGGGGTGCCGCCTGAGGGGATTTCACAGGAACCGCGGCGGGTTCCGGCGCTTCCTCGATCTCCTGCCGGAATGTGGACAGGTCCAGCCGCTTCAGCCGGTCCATCATGGGCGAGAGATCCTCCGGGCCCACGGAGGGCGGGGAAGACGGTTTCTTTGCCTTCGGTGCCGCTGCGGCCGGAGGAATGCTCTCCCCCGGCCGTACGGGTACTTCCTGCTCCCTGGCACTTTCCGGCGCCGTTGCCCGGACCACAGTCGGTTTCTCCACCTGGACCACCGGTCCGGCCGGTGCAGCCGGGGCCTCGTCGGCGGTCTCCATGCCGAGCAGGCCCAGGCGTTTCATCATTGCATTCAGTTCTTCCTTCTTTGGATCCATTTGAGACATCTGCTACCCCCCAATTTCTATGGTGGTCTCCGCATACCGGTGATTGAAATCAACCATGAACGTGTACATCGCCTGATCCCGGTCCACGGCCGTGCAGTCATATTTCCCGTTGAGCAGCTTGAAGCAGACCTTTCCATCGGATGTGGTCATATCGCTCGCAATGATCTGACGGCCCTTCTTGATGGATACCCGGATCCCCGTCTGGGTGACACCGTCTTTCACAATGATCAGGCAGAGGACCCCGGGGCTCGGCCTCTTTCCCCCGAACGTGGGGAGCTCCTCACGGAGGCGCTTCTTCAGGTGGCTCTTGTCAAAGACCCTGCACCGGGATGCCAGGGCATTCACCATCGGCTGGCTGACCTGGAAGAATTCGAAGGTCTCTTTCCCCGAGAGGAGGAATGCGGCCTTGTCACCAAAGAGGGTTCCCTTGGGGTCCACGTAGATGACCCCTTCCGGCTGACCCGCCTCGAACATCAGAAAGAATTTCCGCTCCTTCTCCTCATAGACGCCGATCCCGTTCACTCCGGATTCCTCGGCGGAACGGATCAGCTCGTCCAGGGGATAACTGGCGACAAAGGTCGCGTTGCTGAGCACCTCATCGATGATGCTGGAAATCTCAGACGTACGGTTGTTCACCTCATCCGCTCAACCTCGCGGGAACGGAAATCCTGGGGAGGGTGTAACCTCTGACGGATGTTGCGGATATAAATATATATCATCGTCATGATAGTAATAAACTTTGTCTTTTATACTGGTAATTGAATTGAGTCAGAAAAAGAAAAAAACATTGAAATAATGATATTTGGTGCGAGATTTCCGTCGATCTACCGTTGGGCGCCCCCGAAGAGGGTCCGTGCCAGGCGATCCACGAACCCTTCCTGGACCGCAGTCTTCTCTTCCTTGTACTCGGAACCGGCCAGGTCAGCGGCAATCCGCCGGAATGCCCGCGACGCGCCTGAGGTGGGGTACTTGATCACAACCGGTGTCTTATAAGCGGCCGCCCTCCTCACGTTGGCGTCCTCCGGGATCATGTCGATGACCCGGACACCCAGGACGTCCTCCACGCTGTGCCTGCGCAGCTCGGTGTTCTCCATCCCTGCCCGGTTCAGGATGGCCCCGTAGACCTTCCCCCCCACCATCTCGGTGAGGATCTTGGTTTTCAGGGCATCGGCCATGGAGGAGAGCTCCGGGTTCACCA
Organism: Methanomicrobiales archaeon; assembly: GCA_028678555.1. Taxonomy (GTDB): domain Archaea; phylum Halobacteriota; class Methanomicrobia; order Methanomicrobiales; family JACTUA01; genus JAJRCY01. Next base: position 13,347 of record JAJRDF010000006.1, on the reverse strand, counting down.
CGAGCACCACCTCATCGGCGATGGCGAGGGCAACGACACCGTCCTTGCTGATGCCGGCCGGGGCATCGATGAGGAGGAACTCGCTCCTCCCCACCAGGTCCCTCATCACATCCTTCATCTTCTCGGGATCGGCATTCTGGAATCCCTGGAGCGAGATGCCGCTCGGGACCACCTTGAGGCCGTTGGGCCCCTCGTAGATGGCATCCTCGATGCTGGCCTTTCCTGCCAGTACCTCGTGGAGGGTGACGGGAACACTTTCGAGGCCCAGCACCAGCCCCAGGTTGGCCATGCCGATATCGGCATCCAGGATGAAGGTCTCCTTTCCCAGCTGGGCCAGTGATGTGCCCAGATTGACGGTTACTGTGGTTTTCCCGGTACCGCCTTTTCCGGAAGCAATGGTGAAAGCTCTGAACATCTCGCACCTGCTCATACAGAGCGATTTATAAACTCTATAAAATTCTCATTATCCAAATACTTATACGTTGCTGTCATTTCACTCACAGGTTCCCTTGCATTTCATCTTTTTTCTTCCTCTTTCCCGGCATTTTTGGGCTGTCCCTTCACCACCAGGTGGCCCAGGTTCAGCTCCTCCAGCAGGTCCGCGGCATCGGTTTTGAAGGAATCCTTGATGGTCTTCAGGCTCTCCAGGGCTGACTTGGTGATGGGTTCCTCCTTCCTGCCGATGGGCTGTTCGGTCCGGCCTATCTTCCGGTCCACGATCTGGCCCGGGGCGGCCTTTCCCCGGCCCCCGGCCCCGGCATGCCCGGCAGGGACCCCCTTCGTCCGCAGGCTCGTGACCCGGACCGGTTTTGCGCCCACCCCTGCAAGCTTCACCGGTCTCACGAAAGTGTCCCGTGAGGCTGTACCGGCTCCGGCCTGGGGGGAGGCGGGCGGCAGGACCACCCGGCACCGGTCGTTCAGTTTCAGGGTGACGGCCAGCTGGGTTGTCGTGAATTCGCAGAGTGCCGCATCCACCCGGGCCTCTCCCATGACCGCCAGTTTCTGGAGGCCCGGATATCCCCCCTGCCCCAGGTGTTCGGCCAGGAGGCAGATGCCCCCCTCAAAGACAAGGGAGGTGATATTCTCGCCGAAAGGGATGGCACAGTAGCCGGTGAACCTGCCGGTGGTCAGCTGGTCCAGGAGCTCCCTGACCGTTACCCCCCTCCGGGTCGCCGTCGTGGAGCAGTGGGGTATTTTCATCCGGATCACTCCGCCTGCAGGGACCGGATTGCCACGCGGATCAGTCCCAGGTTGGCATCGGCATCGGTGAAGACGCAGAGGTTCAGATCCCCGTACGGGGAGATGATCAGCTTCCCTCCGGCGCTCTCGAGAATGATCTGGTGGAGGGTTCCGATATGGATATCCGATGCAATCTTGGTACCGGCCCGGAGCAGGTCCTCTGCATTCGCTGCCACCTGGTCGAAGTCCGCCTTTCCGACGGACTGGATCGCAAACCCTTCCTACGGCGATGACTCCGGGCTGGCGCATGATCTTCTCCATCTTCGTCTCATCCAGGAGCGGAAGGGCAGCCCGTGGCCGTTCCGGCCGGCGTTCGACCCTCCGGATATCGATCTCCCGTTTCAGGATCACCGGCCGGCCCCGGGGCGCCTCTGCCTGGGGGGCCCCCGGCAGGGTGGCTGTCCCCGCAGCGGCTCCCGACAGCGGCTCATCCTCCTTCCACTGGATGATCACCTCCCGGGCGGGCGTTTCCGCACCTGCAGGGGACTCCGGGAGAACGACTGGCCGGCGTTCCACTTTCCGGTCCGCCTCCAGGGGCTCCCCGAATCTCATGGGTGGCAGCGCCTTTCCGGACCCGGCCTTCGGGGATTCGGGAACCTCCTTCGGCCGGGGGGGCAGGCTGCCGAGCACGCCGGGAACGATCGTGAGAGCGGGGGTCTCCTTCGGCCGGAGAGACGGGGCCGGGGGCTCCACGGGCACGACCGGTATCTCCTCCGGCACCGGCTCCCGGGTCTGCAGATCCAGGCTCTCCAGCTGCCGGATGAATGCCTTCAGGTCGTCCATATCCGTGGATGGCCGGGTTGGTTCCTGGGGGACCGGTTCCACCGGCACCATCTCTTTCTCCGGGGCAGGGGGAGGGGGAATCGCCCCGCGGGCAACCGGTTCCCCGGGAAGGTCTCGGGCCTCCCGCCCTGCGGCGCTGTCACGGAGGGCAGTGGATTTCACGTCCTCCATCTCCTTCCTGAAGGAGACAATGTCCAGCCGTGTGATCCGTTTCATCATGGCATTCATTTCCACCCGGGACTGTTCCCCCTGCTCTCCCCATGCCACAACCAGCGCCTGCCCGCCGGATTTGTACCGTCTCAGAATCTCGTCCAGGGTGTCATCGCCCGGGACCGCTGCTTCCTCTTCCTCCTTCTCCTCCTCCGGTTCACCGGCGGAAAGGGGGGCTCCTTCCTCCCGGGGCGCGGGGGTGCCTACGGGGACCGGGGAGGGTGCGGACACGGGAGGAGGCGGAGGTGTCTCCGCGGGTAGCGGGGATACCCCGCGGGATCGGGAGAGTCTTTTCACGATGGCCGAGAGCTCGGACTCCTCCTGCGCTGGGGCGGGGGGAGGGGACGGGGAGGCCGCGGGAATTCCCACCGGGAAGGGTTCCTTCTCTTCCATGGCCGACGGCTCCGGCGGTTTCGCAACCGGCGGGGCCGCCTCCGGAGGGCTCACCACGGGAGGGATCGGCTCCGGCACCTTCTCCTCCTTCAGGGGCCGGGGACGGGGGGACGGAGCGGTCTCTGCCTCATTCCCAACGCCGGAGAACCTCCGGAAGAGGTTCGACAGGAGGCCGCCTCCCTTCTCTGCCCCACCGGTCACCGCCGCAGCGGCACGGTAATCCTCCAGCCGGAGGCCCTCGCTGGCACAGATACCCATCGCTTCGCGGAACTCGTCCTCTTCGTAGGCCACCAGGTCGTACTCGGCCATCGGCTCGGATTCAAGGAGCTCCAGCGACTCGCTGCCCCGGAACGTGGTCTCTCCCGCCTTCAGGTAGGACGCCATCGGTTTCCCCATGTCCACCAGTACCACGCCCCTTCCCTCGGGGGTGATCACCCGCATCGCCCCCCTGAGAGTCCTCACCTTGGGCAGGACCTCGCTGAACCTGCCCCTTACCTTCCCGGTGTGCATCATGTGTCAGAGTGCAGCAATGATCCGTTCCTTGTTTTTCTTGAGTTCGTACCTGATCCGGCCGATGTTACCCGTGGTGTCCGAGACGATGGCAATCAGCTCGTCCTTCGAGAGGGGCGAGAGGAGAATCGGTCCCTTCTCCAGTTCCACCATCATCTGGTTGAGTTCCCCTTTCCCCAGCTCGTTGCCCATCGCCTCGGCAGTGCCCATGCCGGTGGATGCCATCGCGCCCAGCGCATCGATATCCACCTTCCCCGAGACCGCACTCTCGATGACAATCCCGTCACGGCCCACAACCACCGCTGCAAACACCCCGTCCAGTTTCAGGAATTCGGCAAGAATCTGATTGAGCATACAGGTTTTTCGCCCCTTATCCAATCTTCTTCTCCCACTCTCAAATATTTATTGCATCCCGGACCTCAACGGCCACCGGCATCCTGCCGATGGCATGGGTGGCACAGGAGATACAGGGATCATAGGACCGGATCACCATCTCGATGCGGTTTCCCGCCGCTTCCGTGAGCGCCCCGTCCCTGACCAGCCCCCGGGCCGCCTGTTCCACCGACCGGTCGATGGCCCAGCTGTTCTGGCAGGTGGCCACGATCAGGTTGCATTCCCGGATGAACCCCTGCTCATCGACCGTGTAATCATGGATCAGGGTGCCCCGGGGGGCTTCCAGGATCCCCACGCCCCGGTGGTTCACCACCTTCCCTGCCGGCTCCCTGACCCGGGTCCCGGTGATGGCGGGGTCCTCCAGGAGCCGGACGGTCCGTTCACAGGAGGCCAGGAACTCCACGTACCGGGCCATGTTGGCGGCCAGGGGTGCCTGGACCCAGGACCCGAAGCGTCCCCGGTACTCCTTCAGCGCCGCGTCGGCGAGCGGGGTGCCCATCGCCCGGCAGAGGTTCAGCCGTGCCTGGGGCCCCACCCGGTAGTGCTCACCGGAGGCCAGCCTCACGAACTTCAGGTACGACCAGGGCTCCGAATACTCCTGGATGTGCCGGACGTAGTCGGCCCCGGCGAAGGATCCCAGGGGGTTCCCGTCCTTTCCTGCGATCAGGACCTGGCCGTCGCTGAGGGTGTACTCACCATCCCTGCACATCCCCATGAACGCCGTCTCCACGGCACCCAGGGAGAGGTCCGTCGCATCCAGCAGGGTCCGGGCCAGTTCCCACCCCTCCTCCGCGATGGAGAGCCCGTTCCGTGCCTGGGTGAGGAGGGCAGCCCGCTGCGCCTCCTCCAGCGGCCGGGAGATCCCCCCCGGCACCGCGTTGGAGGGATGGATGGGCTTTCCCCCCACCGCTTCCGTGATCCGCTGCCCCAGCTTGCGGACCTCGATGGCATTCCGGGCGATGGCAGGAGCCTTCTTCACCATCCCCAGCACGTTCCGATCCTGTGCCGGCGCATCGTGACCGATGAGGAAGTCGGGGGCGGCCAGCATGAAGAAGTGGATGGCATGGGAGTGGATGCACTGGGCATGGGCCAGGAGTTCCCGGAGCTTCCGACCGGTCTCCGGCGGGGTGACGCCAAAGATCTGGTCCACGGCCATGGCCGAGGCCAGGTGGTGGGAGGTGGGGCAGATGCCGCAGATCCGCGGCGTGATCCGGGGGGCTTCCTCCACCGCAGCCCCGATCAGGAACTTCTCGAAGCCCCGGAGTTCCACGACGCTGAAGTGGGCCCGTTCCACCTGCTTCTGGTCGTTCAGCTGGATGCGGACCTGGGCATGCCCCTCGATCCGTGTCACCGGGCTGATGGTGATCTGGGTCACAGGCTCCTCTCCCGCACCAGGTCGCGGATCTTGGAGATCCCCTTGTCTTCCATGATCAGGGAACCGATGGTGAAGGGGTAGAAGGTGTGGGCCACGTCATACATCTCCTTCTCGATCTCCGCCTCGGTGTGCCCGGTCAGGTCCGCGATCCGGCGGATCATCATGTTGTAGATGTCCCGGCAGGGTTCCCGGAGGATGTCCAGGGACGGGCCGTTGCAGCCATGGCACGGCACGTTGCTGTGGGGGCAGGATGCCCCGCACCGGCCGAACGTGACAGCCCCCAGGCAGAGGTACCCCTGGCCCAGCAGGCAGTGCTCCCGGTCCGGCACCCCCTCGTGGCGGCGTCTCAGTTTCCACCCATCCACCGAGCCCATGGTCCGGTCGCACTCCGAGCAGACGGACTTCCGGGAGAGGGCCGGCACCTCGCCGGCGATGAGCGCCGGGAGGATCTTTGAGAGATACATCTCCTTCGGGGGGCAGCCGGTGATGTAGTAGTCCATCCTGGCCAGGTCACCGACGGCGAACGCCCGGTACAGGAACTTCGGGACATCCTTCGGGATCGGTGCGTCCGGGCGGGTGGTGGAGACCCCCCGGAAGACGTGCTGGATCAGGTGCTCCGGCGAATCCAGCATGGAGAGCCCCGAGATGCCCCCGTAGCAGGCGCAGGTGCCGAAGGCGACCAGCGTCTTTGCCCGCTTCCGGATCAGGGTCAGCCGCTCCTCGTTCTCCCGGTTCCTGACGGCACCGGTCACGAAGGCGATATCGATCCCCTCCGGTGGCTCCTTCACGTCCATGATCACGGGTGCATAGACGATCTCGGCCTTCTCCAGGATATCGAGCAGCGCCTCGTGAAGATCCAGGACGGCGATGGTGCAGCCGGAACAACCGGCCAGTTCTTCGATGGCAATCTTCATGGCGGAACCCTTACTGGAGGATCAGTTTCTTCAGGCAGGCGTTCGGGCCGGTATGCACGATCTCCAGCTTTGCCTTCCGGCCGGTGATCTCCTCGATGGCCCCCACCACGTACCCGAAGAGGGTCAGGCAGAGGGGCCCCCCCTGGGGCTGCCCGTTCCTCCGGAGCGTCTGGCGGACGATGCAGTCATGGAAGACGAGGTAGATGAACGTGGACCCGTTCTCCTCGATGATGTACCGGTCCTTGTCTGCCGGCTTCCAGATCTCGATGGTATACTGACCGTGGAGGATGTAGGAGAGTTCCTTCAGGGCCTCCTCCACGTCCTCGATCTTGCGGAAGTATTTTGCAACCTCGTGGCCGTACTTCCGCCCGGCCCGGTAGGTCACGGCGTTGGCACCCCTCCCGGCGATCTCCTCCAGGGAACGGATGATGAGCCCGTTCAGTTTCATCAGGCCGTGGAGCGTGTCTTCCAGCTCGTCCGGAGGAGGGATACACTGCAGGGGCACATCCTCAGACCGGTACACGGTGGGGGCGGAACCGGCCTCCTTTGCCTGCGGGACTGTCCCTTCCGCCATCAGATCACCCGGTTCAGCATCTCGCAGACGCGGATATCGATGTAGTGCCGCCGCGAGGGGTGGACGCCCCGGTGCTCCAGTGCCTGGGCAGGACAGATCTCGTGGCAGGAGAGGCACCCCATGCAGCTCGCCACCCTGACGGGGACAGGGACGGTATCCCGCATCTCGTAGACCTGCATCGGGCAGTCCTTGACGCAGAGGCCGCAGCCGTTGCAGGCATTCTCGTCGACCCGGATCTCAATCACGGAAAACAACCCTATCCGGGTACATGGGAGGTGATCCGTTAAATATCTTGTATCCTTCCGGTTTATCGAAAATCCAAACCGCCAGGCATAAAGTGATCCTCCGGAAAATAACTGGTACCGATGATTCTCCCTCTCCTGGCCGGGGCCCTCGCCATTGGTATCACCCTCCTCTACGCGTCGGTGCTGGACCTGAGGGACCGGCGGGTGCCGGTCCGGACCTGGTACCCCATGCTGATCGTGGCCGTCCCCATGGTCATCCTCACCTATGCAGCGCTCTTCTCCCAGGACTGGAAACTGGCCCTCCAGTACCTCTTTCTCTCCCTCCTCTTCTCTGCCGTCTTCTACCTCTTCGCGTACCTTCGCCTCTTCGGCGGTGCGGACGCCTACGCCCTGATCTTCATTGCATGCTGCGTTCCCCTGTTCCCGTTCCGTCCCCTCCTAGGGTACCCGCCCCTGGGATTCTTGCCCTTCTCGGTCCTGGTCAATGCCGTGATCCTGAACCTGGTGACCCCCCTGGGGATCGCCCTCCATAACCTCCGGAAGGGACACCGGGCCCCCCTCCCCTACCCCTTCTTCGGGTTCCCGGTCCCCGGCGATGGGATCCAGCGCACGTTCGGGTTTGTGATGGAGGAGTTCGAGGAGACCCCGGAAGGGCTGCAGCGACGGTTCATCCCCATCGGGACGGCGCTTTCCCGGATGATGAAGGGGGAGGGCAGGGTCTATACCCGGGACCTGAGGGAGCACCCGGAGCAGTATGCAAGAGAACTGGCCCTCTACCGGAAGGCAGGGCAGGTCTGGATCTCCTACGGGGTGCCGTTCATTGTGCCCATCGCCGCAGGGTTCTTCACTGCCCTGATCTTCGGGGATATCCTCTACGCGGTGCTGAGTCTTATCGCAGGAGCATGAGCCATGGAACTGAAGTTTACCGATGACCTGATCCCGGTGGTGGTGGTGGACCACGGCAGCCGGGAGGTGCTGATGGTGGCCTGGGCGAACCGGGAAGCGGTGGATCTCACACGATCCACCGGTTATGCCCACTATTACTCCCGGAGCCGGAAGAAGATCTGGAAGAAGGGGGAGGAGAGCGGCCACCTGCAGCGGGTAGTCCGGATTCTCGTGGACTGTGATGAGGACACCCTCCTCTACGAGGTGGAGCAGGAGGGGGCCGCCTGCCATACCGGCCACTACTCCTGCTTCTTCCGCACCCTGGACGGCCGGGAGATCGCGAGGAAGGTCTTTGACCCCGACCAGGTGTACCGGAAGTAGCATTCAGGTCACAGTAATCCATTCGCCGGCTCTGACAAATTGGTACGGGTCAGGATATCCTCACTGGGGTGGGGCCGGGAGGGGGTGTGCCCCCTCCCGCCGCAAGGTACCACGCCGTTCCTGTCTCCAATGTGCCCTTGGCCGGTTCACGGGAGTGTTGATTACCAGGGGGACGCTCCAGGGGGGGACCTGACGGTCCCCCCGCCGCGTGGGCGCCCCCCCCGGTTGATCGGGACTGCCCCGCTTCGGAGTCATAAACCGGACAACTGGCTATCCTCACGGGGGAGGTCGGGAGGGGGCGTCCCCCCTCCCGCTGCATATGCCCTGTGACCCGGATCCTGCGGTTTGCGATCCTCATTACCCGGAATAAAAAAGAAAAGGAAATTATACCGAACCCGAGATACCTCTTCCACATCAGGGCACGACAGGGAGATACAATACGCCCTGATACGATAGCGCGAAGACCCGAGGTGTGAAGTTTTTATGAAACTGGTGCCGGATACCAGTGCGGTGATCGACGGCCGGATCACCGGCATGCTCAAGACCGGGGAATACAAGGATGCCACGATAATCATCCCCGAGGCCGTGGTTGCGGAGCTGGAAGCCCAGGCAAACCAGGGAAGGGAGATAGGCTTCCTGGGGCTCGCGGAACTCCAGCAGCTCTCCCGGATGTCCCGGGAGGGGGCGGTCACGATCCAGTACGTGGGGGTACGCCCCACCCTGGACCAGGTGAAGCTGGCCAGCGGCGGCGAGATCGATGCGATCATACGGAACGCGGCGATAGAGGCAGGTGCCCGGTTCATCACGAGCGATATCGTCCAGGCCGAGGTGGCCAAGGCCAAGGGGCTGGATGTCCTGTATTTGAAACCCCAGATGGGGGAATTTCCCCCCCTGGGGATCGAGCAGTATTTCGATGACCAGACCCAGGCGGTCTACCTGAAGGAGCGGATGCCGCCCGTAGCCCGGAAGGGGACCATGAAGGAGATGCGCCTGGTGAAGATCCGGGATGCCCCCTCCATGGAGTACGAACTCCGGGCCATGGCGCAGGAGATCCTGGAGCGGGCGAAGCGGGACCCCACCGGCTTCATCGAGATGGAGAAGCGGGGGGTCACCGTGGTCCAGATCGGGGCCATGCGGATCGCCATCGCCAGGAAACCCTTCTCGGACGGGACCGAGATCTCGGCGATCCGGCCCCTCCGGTCCATGAAGCTGGATGATTTCCAGAAGAACGGGATCTTAAAGAAGCGCCTGATCGGCGACAAAAGGGGAGTACTGATTGCGGGACCGCCGGGTTCCGGGAAGACCACGCTCGCCCAGTCCATTGCCACGTTCCTCTCGGATCACGGCTATGTCGTGAAGACCATGGAGTCTCCGCGGGACCTGCAGGTACCGGACCAGATCACCCAGTACACGTCTCTGGAAGGATCCATGCAGGGCACTGCCGAGGTCCTGATGCTGATGCGGCCCGAGTACGTCGTCTTTGACGAGCTGCGCAGGAACGAGGATTTCGGGGTCTTCACCGACATGCGCCTCGCCGGGATCGGCATGGTGGGGGTGGTCCATGCACTGGAGGTGAAGGATGCCCTCCAGCGGTTCCTGGCCCGGGTGGATTTCTCTGTCCTCCCGCAGGTGATCCACACGATCTTCTTCATGATCGACGGGGAGATCACCCGGGTCTATGAGCTGGACCTGGGCCTCCGGATCCCCTCCGGCATGAGCGGGGAGGTGAACATGAAACCGGTGATCTCGGTCCGGAACCATGAAACGGGTGAGACGGAACTGGAGATTTTCCGGTATGACGGGGAGACGATCCTCCTCCCTGCAGGCCGCGGGGAGGGGGCTGCCACCACAGCCCCGGTACAGAAGGGCGAGGAGAAGGTCTCCCGGAAGCTGACCGAAAAGGAGATCCAGCGGGAACTGGGCCGGTACACGGACGGCTTCGTGGATGTACGGATGGTCACCGACACAAAAGCCGTGGTGTATATCGATGACAAGGACGTCCCCGCCGCCATCGGGAAGGGCGGGAAGAACGTCTCGGGCATCGTGAACAAGCTGGGGGTCGGGATCGACATCCGTCCCCGTACCGAGCTGGAGAAGCCGCCGCAGGAAGAGGAGATCCCGCTGGAAGGGGGTGTCCGGGTGAAGACCGACCGGAAGAACCTGGCCATCATCGCCCCCGAGTACCGCGGGAAGATCGTGGACCTCTTTGCCGGGAAGGAGTACCTCTTCACCGCCACGGTGGCGGACGAGGGGGAGATCCACCTGGCCCGGTCCAGCACCATCGCCCAGGAACTGCTCCGCAGGCTCCAGAACGGCGAGGCCATCCGGCTGCGGCCGGTGTGACCGGAGGTTCCAGGATGGAGAAGGCACTGGACCTCAAGGATCTGGAGGGGCGTTTCTCGGCACGGTGGGGAAAGGAGTTCGAGGCCGATCCCTCGGGAAAGGGGAAGTGCTACGTCAACGTGGCGTTCCCGTATCCCAGCGGGGCCATGCACGTGGGCCACGGCCGCACCTACACGGTGCCGGATATCATCGCCCGTTTCCACCGGATGCAGGGCCGGCAGGTGCTGTTCCCGATGGGATTCCACGTAACGGGAACTCCGGTCATCGGCATCTCGCGGCGGATCGCGAAAAAGGACGAGAAGGCGGTCTGGCTCTACCGGGACCTGTACCGGGTTCCGCCCGATGTGCTGGAAACCTTCACGGACCCCATGGTGATCGTCCGGTACTTTGCCGGGGAGTACGAGCAGATCATGCGCCGGCTGGGGCTCTCCATTGACTGGCGCCGCCGGTTCATCACCGTGGACCCCCAGTACAGCAAGTTCATCGAATGGCAGTACGGCCACCTCTCCCGGAAGGGCTACGTGGTGAAGGGCGTCCACCCGGTGAAGTACTGCCCCCAGTGCGAGAACCCTGTGGGGGACCATGACCTCCTGGAGGGAGACAAGTCCGAGATCATCCGGTTTGTCCTCGTCATGTTCTCGTATGACGGGGCGCTGATCCCCACCGCCACCCTCCGCCCCGAGACCATCCACGGCGTCACGAACCTCTGGGTGAACCCGGCAGTCACCTACGTCAGGGCCCGTGTGGACGGGAAGGAGTGGATCCTCTCGCGGGAAGCAGCCGAGAAACTCCGGAACCAGGACCATACTGTTGAGGAGGTGGGCCAGGTGAAGGGATCGGACCTTGTGGGAAAGACCGTCTCCCACCCGCTCTGCGGGAAGGTATCCCTATTTCCGGCAGCGTTCGTGGACCCGGACATGGCCAGCGGGATCGTGATGTCGGTTCCCGCCCACGCACCCTTTGACTACATCGCCCTCCGGGACCTCCAGGAGAAAGGCCAGGCGGCCGGCGTGACACCGGTGAGCCTCCTCACCGTGGAGGGATACGGGAAATTCCCGGCAAAGGACGCGGTGGAGCGTGCCGGGATTCAAGACCAGAACGACCCGCGGCTGGAGTCGGTCACCCAGGAGGTGTACAGCGCCGAGTTCGCCCGGGGCCGGATGCTCCCGCAATTCGGCGGGAAGTCTGTCAGGGAAACCCGGGACCTGGTGACGGTGGAGATGCAGGACAAGTACGGATCTGTTCCCATGTTTGACTTCGATACCCGGCCGGTAGTCTGCCGGTGCGGGGGGCGGGTGACGGTCCGGATCCTGCACGACCAGTGGTTCCTGCAGTACAGCAATCCCGAATGGAAGGCAGAGATCCACGATCAGCTGGAGAAGATGGCTCTCGTGCCGGCCGAGACCCGGGCCGAGTTCTCCCGCACCGTGGACTGGCTGAAAGACTGGGCCTGCACCCGAAGGGTGGGCCTCGGCACCCGGCTCCCCTGGGACAGGGAGTGGATCGTGGAACCCCTCTCGGACTCCACCATCTACATGGCCTACTACACGGTCGCCCACCACATGAAGGCGATCCCGCCCGAGAAGCTCACCCCGGAGGTCTTTGATTACCTCTTCCTGGGGAAGGGGAACCCCGCCACCGTTCCCCGGGAGACGCTGGACCGGATCCGGAAGGAGTTCCTCTACTGGTACCCGTACAACTTCCGGTTCTCGGCAAAGGACCTGATCTCCAACCACCTGACCTTCCAGCTCTTTCACCACCGGGCCATCTTTCCCCCCGAATTCCAGCCGAAGGGGATGGTGGTCTTCGGGATGGGCCTCCTGAACGGCGCCAAGATGTCCTCGTCCAAGGGGAATGTCGTTCTCCTCTCGGACGCCATCGACGAGTTCGGGGCAGATACCGTCCGGATGTTCCTTGTCGGGAGTGCAGAGCCCTGGCAGGACTTTGACTGGAGGAACGAGCTGGTGGCGTCCACCCGCCGCCAGATCGAGCGGTTCTGGAACCTGGTCCACGAGGGCCTTGAGGCAGGCGCCGGTCAGGGGAGCGGGATCGATGCATGGCTCACGTCCCGGCTCCAGGGCAGGATTGCCCGGGCGACAGATGCCCTCCGGAACTTCCAGACCCGCCAGGCGCTCCAGGAGGCCTGGTTCGGGATCGAGGCGGACCTGAAGTGGTACCGGCGCCGGAGCCCGGACGGGACCCTGAAGGGAGACGCCATCCGGGATCTCTGCTCTGCCTGGGTCCGGCTGCTGGCCCCCTTCATCCCCTACACCTGCGAGGACCTCTGGGAGGCCACGGGGGGGAAGGGGCCCGTGGCCTTCGCCCCCTGGCCGGTTCCCGATGAGAAGCGGGCGGACCGGAAGAGCGAGCTCGCGGAGGAGCTGCTCCTCCGGACCGTGGAGGACGTGGAGTCCATCCGGAAGCTCCTCCCCATGACCCCGAAGGCGGTGGTCCTGATCACCGCACCGGCATGGAAATGGGAGATCTTCCGCATCATCGCCGGTGCGGCGGAGAAGAAGGATGCTACCCGGCTCGTCATGCAGGATGCAGGGATGCGGAAGCGGGGAAAGGCATCGGCCGATGCGGTGAAGCAGATCACCGCACTCATCCACAGGTTCCCTCCGGAGCTGGTCAGGGACCTCCTGGCCGGGGCCGTGGACGAGGCTGCCGTCTTCGGCGCGGCCCTCCCGTTCCTGGAGAAGGAGTTCGGGATTCCGGTCCGGATTATCCCGGCAGAAGAGGCCACCCAGGCGAAGGCGGGATCAGCGCTCCCGTTCAAGCCGGCGATCGTGCTGGAATAGCCGTGGAGGTCGTGAGCGGGGCCGGGAGGAAGCTGGTCCCCCCACATCTAGATTTCTGATGACGATTATTTCACGAATCGGGTCTGCGGTTTGTTCTCATTTTCATACTACGAGTGAGACGCTCCAGGGGGGCTCCGCCCCCCGCCGCGTGGGCGCCCCCCCCCGGTGAGGATGGGCGGATCTTCGGTGTTCTTCCAAAGAGAAGATCCAGTTGGATAATAAACCGACTTGGAGCAGCCATCCTCACGGGGGAGGGACCGGGAGGGGGCTGGCCCCCTCCCGTCTCCTCTCACAGAAGAGG
>JAJRDF010000099.1 GCA_028678555.1 Methanomicrobiales archaeon | reverse complement strand
TCACCTGGGTGTCGTCCGTGTACTGGCCGGCCTGGAGCCCGTCGTTGGGATGCCCCCGCCATGCCCTGCGGAACTCGCAGGCTGAGCGCTTCAGGTTGACCGGGTTCCCCTCGTTGGGCATCCCCAGCGCGTCCCCGATGACCGCCCCCATCAGGCAGCCGGTGAACCGATCCTGCATGGACACAGTGGTACTGTCGGAAGGCGGAGAGATATAGGTGAGCCCGGATGGCCGGGAAAAATAGGGAGATGTCACCCGACCTTCGGGAGGCGGGTGAGGGACTCCGCGATCTTGCTGTCCGGGTACTCGAAGTCCGAGAGTTTCCCGGCAAAGTAGTCGTCGTAGGCGGCGAGATCCAGGTTGCCGTGGCCGGAGAGGTTGAAGAGGATCGTCTTCTTCTCGTTCGTCGTGCGGCACTTGAGTGCCTCGTCGATGACCACCCGGATGGCGTGGGCGGACTCGGGGGCCGGGATGATCCCCTCGCTCCGGGCAAAGGTGACGGCCGCCTGGAAGACCTCGGTCTGGTGCACCGCCACTGCCTCCATCACCTTGTCCCGGACGAGCCGGGAGACGATGGGGGAGTCCCCGTGGTAGCGCAGGCCGCCGGCGTGGATGGCGGGCGGGACAAAGTCGTGGCCAAGGGTGTACATCTTTGCGATTGGGCCGATCCCCGCCGTGTCACCGTAATCGTACGCATAGATACCCTTCGTGAGGGTGGGGCACGAGGAGGGTTCCACGGCGATTGCCCGCAGGTCCTTCCGCTTGCCCCGGAGCTTCTCGCCCAGGTACGGGAAGGAGATCCCTGCCATGTTGGAACCGCCGCCCACGCAGCCGACGATGATGTCCGGCTGGTCCCCCGCCTGCTTGAACTGCTCCATCGACTCCTGGCCGATGACAGTCTGGTGCAGGCAGACATGGTTCAGCACCGAGCCCAGGGAGTAGTTGGTGTCATCGTGGGTGGCCGCATCCTCCACCGCCTCGGAGATGGCCATGCCTAGGGAGCCCGGGGTCTTCGGATCCTTTGCAAGCATTGCCTTTCCCACCTGGGTCTTCTCCGAGGGGCTGGGGATGCACTCCGCGCCCCAGGTCTGCATCATGGACTTCCGGTAGGGCTTCTCAAAGTAGCTGGACCGGACCATGTACACCGTGCACTTCATGTCGAAGAGGGCGGTGGCAAAGGCGAGGGCTGATCCCCACTGCCCGGCCCCCGTCTCGGTGGCGAGGCGGGTGATCCCTTCCTTCATGTTGTAGTAGGCCTGCGGCACCGCTGTGTTGGGTTTGTGGCTCCCCGGCGGGGAAACCCCCTCGTACTTGTAGTAGATCTTTGCCGGGGTCTTCAGCTGCTCCTCCAGCCGCCGCGCACGGCAGAGGGGGCTCGGGCGCCAGTACCGGTAGATCTCCCGGACCTCCTCAGGGATATCGATGTACCGCTCCTGCGAGACCTCCTGGCCGATAAGGGCCATGGGGAAGATCACGTTGAGCTCCTCGGGGGTCACGGGCTTCAGGGTCTGGGGGCTGTACACCGGGTCCAGGGGGGTCGGCAGATCCGCCTGGATGTTGTACCACCGCTTCGGGATCTGCTCCTCCTCAAGCTGATACTTGATCTGCATGCCGGAGAGATGGGTGATGCACATAAATATACATTGTGGTATGAAAGTGTCAGTCAATGAATAGGAAGAGAACGAGGGGGGGTCAGGACCGGTTTTCAGTCGTGCCGGAGGGCTTCGCAGAGGGCCCCGCGCCCTCAATCGTGCCGGAGGGCTTCGCAGAGGGCCCCCCCGCGCCCTCAATCGTGCCGGAGGGCTTCGATGGGGTTCAGGTTGGCTGCCCGCCAGGCCGGGTAGAGGCCTGAGAGGAGGCTTGTCCCGATCCCGAAGAGCATCCCGTAGAGGATGTAGACGAGGCTCGAGGGGACAAAGAGGTAGGTGGTGGACTGGAGCATGACGGAGACTGCCAGGAACGCTCCGCCGAAGGAGAGGACCCCCCCGATCCCGGCCCCGATGAGCCCCAGGACCAGGGCCTCGTAGAGGAAGATCCGCATCACCTCCCGCCTTTTCGCGCCGATGGACCGGATGATGCCGATCTCCCGGGTCCGCTCTGTCACCGACATCATCATCACGTTCAGGATGGAGACACCGGCCACGATCAGGGAGATGCCGCCAATCGCCGTCGTGAAGGTGGAAATGTTGTTGAAGGCATCGAGGATTGTCTGGAGGATCGCGCGGGTGTCGAGCACGGTCACCACGTCGGTGCGCCGGTTCAGGGCATCCTCAATGGCGGTCTTCACCGCATCGATCTCCTCCAGGTCCTCCACCTTCACCACCACCATATTGTAGCCCTCCTCCCCGTACGTGGACTCGAACCACCGGTCGGAGACCACCAGGGCATAATCCGGGTTGATGTCGAACCCGATCCCCCGCTCCTTCAGGATGCCGACAATCCGCACCCGCTCCCCGTCTTCACCGATCACGACGGTGGAGCCCACGTTCAGGTCGAACTCCTCTGCGAGGCGCTTCCCTGCCATGGCCCCCGTGGTGGACCGGAGGAAGATGCCGTCCTCCAGCTCCAGGATTTCGGGGATATCGGCCGGGTCCATGCCATAGAGGGAGACAGCCTGGTTCTCCTTGCCCATGATAACCCGGTCAGCCCCCGTGTGGACCGGGATGACCAGGTTGGTGCCGACAGCCCGGGTGATCTGGTCCACCTGCCGCTGGGTTATCTGGAAGCTGGTGGTCCCGCCCCCTCCCCCTCCCATGGGTCCTGCGCCGGACTGGGGGTACACGACGATGGTATCCCCGACGGTGGTGAGGGAGTCGGAGATGGAGAGGACCAGGCTGTTCCCCAGGACACCCATGGAGGAGATGGCCACGACCCCGATGACGATCCCGATGACCGCAAGAAACGACCGGAACCAGTGGAGCCGGATGTTCCGCCGGGCATAATCGAAGAGGATCACGCGAGCCTCCCGTCGACGAGCTCGATCCGGCGGCGGGCATATCCTGCCACCCGCTGATCATGGGTGACCATGATGATGGTCTTCCCTGCCCGGTTCATCTCTGCCAGGAGCTCCATGATGGTGGTCCCGGTGCGGGTGTCCAGGTTCCCGGTGGGTTCGTCGCAGAGAAGGATGTCCGGATCGTTCACAAGGGCCCGCGCGATGGCCACCCGCTGCTGCTGCCCCCCGGAGAGCTCTGACGGTGTGTGGGTGGCCAGGCTCTCATCCAGGCCCACGGAGGAAAGGACTGCCCGGCACCGGTTCGCGATCTCCCCCGGGCCCGGTCCCCCGTCTCTTCCCTGTGACAGGATCAGGGGGAACTCCACGTTCTCATAGGCGGTGAGCAGGGGGATCAGGTTGAACTGCTGGAAGACGAAGCCGATGGTGTCCCTCCGGAGTTCGGTGAGGGGATCATCGGCGAGATTCCGGATATTCACGCCGTTCAGGAACAGGTCACCCGACGTGGGTACATCCAGGCACCCGATCAGGTTGAGGAGCGTGGATTTCCCTGACCCGGAGACACCCATCACTGCCACGAAGTCCCCGTGCTCCACCTCAAGGGAGAGGTGGTCAATGGCGGTGACATCCCCGGCCGGCAGCGGATACACCTTGGTGACGTCAGCCAGCCGGATCAGGGGTCCACCGCTCTTCCCGCTCGGGTTCACCCCTTTCTCCATGCATAGATGATGACGGCAGCCAGGACGATGACCAGCATCCAGACCAGCAGCATGATGAACCGGGTGGGTTCGCTGGCCTGTTCTGCCAGGGCCTGCCGGTCGAACTCCACGTCCATGCTGTCCGTGTAGGTGGTGCCCTGGGCGTCCTTGAACGAGAGGAGGATCGGCACCCGGGAGACCGACGTATGGGCACGGAAGGTGACCTCAAAGGGAGTGCTCCTGTCGGGTTCCAGCACCCCGGCGGTGAAGACCCGGAAGGGATCGGCGGGGGTGGCTTCCCCTCCGGTGGTCAGGGTGATGGCCCGGGCATCGTCAAGCCCCACGTTCGTCACGTTCCCCGAGATTCTCAGGTAGCCCGGCCCTGCTGTGACCCGGATCCCTGTCAGGGCCAGCTCGGGGGTAAAACGGTTCTCCGAGGGGTCCAGGGGGAGGGTGACGGTGGCGGTATGGGCATTGATCCCGTTCCGGTAATTGACCCGGAACCGGATGAAGGACTGCCGGAGCGGGGTGACCATGAAGGGAATGGTGGACTGGGCGTCCGGTTCCAGGGTCCCGACAAAGGAACTGGAGGGGGTCACCACGAACCCCTCCCCCTCGGGGGTCACCGTCACCGCGCTGGCTGCGTTGGGCCTGGGGTTCCCCACCACCACCTGGTAGGTGCCCTTCATTCCCTGGGCCAGGGCGGCCGGGGTCTCCACGACGGTGATCCGGAGGGAGGTGGAATCCACCTCCACGGGGATGGCGTACCGGAGCTGGCCGCCTTCCCGGTAGTCCACCGTGAACTTGACGTAGTAGAGGCCATCCGGGGCTTCCGTGTATACCGTGTAGGTGAACGTGATGGAATCCCCGGATCCCAGGGACAGCACGTCCGTGTACGGGTTCTGCTTCACCGTCACCTCCACGCCGTTCACCCGGGCGCTGTTGATGGTGGCAGGATCCGGCCCGGTATTCGTGAGCCGGATGGTGAGCACCCCCACGTCTCCCTTCATCAGCACCTGCGGGTCCAGGCGGTACTCCGAGACGATGAGGCGGGGGCCGGTCTCCTCCGCAGCCACGGGTGTGCAGAGGATGGCTGATGCCAGGAGAATGAGGAGGATCCACGCGGCCTTCATGAGACCACCCCCATGTTCCAGACGGTGGCGATCACGTACAGGGCCACCGGGACCCCGACGGTGATGGCCGCATCCCGCAGCGAGATGACCCGGGCGTACCGGATGCCGAAGATCCAGATGTTCGCCGCCCACAATAGAAAGATGATGCCCAGGACGGAGACGAGGATCATCACCGGCTGGTGCATGAGGGCCATGACCGCCGCCTGGATCTCCTGCACGTCGGTCACCGGGGATACGTGGATCGCCGGGCTGAAGATCCAGAAGATCACGAAGGAAATGACACTGCCGATGAGGATGGGCAGGTACCCGTACCCGGTGACCGCCAGGATCCGCCGGAAGGTGCCCTGCCCCTGGAAGAACAGGGAGATGACAAAGAAGACCGCCGACCAGACCACCCAGATCAGGAAGGTTATGACTACGGCACCGATCGTTCCAACGATGCCCATCACTCCCTGGTACGCCTGTACGTCGGAGGGCATGATCCCGGCCACCAGATCCGTGGTGAGGTATGCCGTGGCTCCGGCCATGATGGCCGCGGCCAGGACAATAAGGGCCGGAACACGCAGCGATTCCCATTCGGAAGAATCCCGGGAGAAAAAGGCATTCGGGTTCACCAGCAGGCTCATGAGGGGGAATGCCATGGCTCTTCATCCCTAAGGTGGACGCTCTGCAGTATTACGTTTTCTGGCGGCCTCTGACCGGTTCCGTCCGGTTTCCTTCCTGCAGTCCGGGAGGACCGGTGGGATCGTCAGGGAAAAGAGAGGAGATCACTCCTCGACCACGATGGTTCCCGTCATGGAGGGGTGGATGTCACAGTGATACCCGTAGTTCCCGGTTTTCGTGAAGGTGAACCGGTACATGTCACCCTGGGAAAGCGTGTCAGAGACCAGTTCCGGGAGACCGGTATGGGCCGGATGGGGGTCCGAGGCCAGCAGGTGGGGAACGGTGTCCTCATTGGTCCAGATGACGGTGGTTCCCGG
>JAJRDF010000098.1 GCA_028678555.1 Methanomicrobiales archaeon | reverse complement strand
TCCAGGTTCACCTTCTTCCTCCCATACCCTTCCCAGGGAAGTACCAACCGGTATCCCATGCGGGGCATTGAAGCCTTCGGAAGGCGAGAGGAATGCGGGAGCAGGCAGGGAGGCGGGGACTGTGGGAACAGGCAGGCGCATTTCGGGCGGTAAAGAGCTGAAGAAGATCCTCCGCGAACGGTGCAGGGAGATGGAGATCCCCCTTGTCGGGTTCGCGGGTGCCGGCCGGTGGGAGACACCCCTCTTCGATCCCTGGGTTCCGGAATCGTACCGCCCCCGCTCCATCTTTCCGGAGACCAGAACCGTCATGGTGATCGGCCTCCCCATCCACCTCCCTGTGCTGGAGACTTCGCCTTCCATCTGGTACCATGAAGAGTACCACACGGTGAACACCCTGCTGGACCAGTACACCTACCGGCTGGCGGCGTTCCTGAACAGGGAGGGATACCCGTCCGTCCCGATCCCGCGCGACGGCTATGGCTCGGTAAAGGTGCTGCTGAAACACCCCGTGGCCTTCTTCTCCCACCGGCACGCGGCCTTCCTGGCCGGCCTCGGCACCTTCGGGACGAACAACATGGTGCTCACCCCTGAGTTCGGTCCCCGGGTGCGGTTCGGGACGGTGTTCACGGCGGCGGATCTGCCAGAGGATCCCCTCTGGGAGACACCCCTCTGCACCCGGTGCATGCGGTGCGTGGAACGGTGCCCTGTCGGCGCCCTCACTGAAGGGAATTATCCGGGGGAGTTGACCGATACGCACTCCTGTGCCGGACACAGCGCAAACCTGAACGAACGGTACGTCGCTCCCTGCGGCATCTGTATCAGGGTCTGCCCCGTGGGAGAGGACCGGAAGCACTTCGGAAGGGAGGATCCCACCCTCTACGAGCCGGGGAAGACACCGGCACCGCTGGAACGGGCATGGAAGCATGTGCAGGGTCACGGGGGGCTGTGATGGATCCCCCGCCGGATCCCTTCCTCTTCGCCCTCTTTGAAGGTTTCCCGAGGAAGGGGCCGGGTTCGGCCGCCTGCACGGAACGGGCATACCGGTGCATCGGTGACCGCCTGCACCGGCCTGATATCCTGGACATCGGGTGCGGTGCCGGGGCATCAGCCCTCCCCCTGGCCGGCCTTTCCGGGGGACACGTGGTGGCCGTGGACGTTCACCGCCCCTACCTCAGGGAGCTGCAGGCTGCGGCGGCTGCCGCCGGCATCGCACCCCGGGTCACCCCTCTCCAGGCCACGATGGACCGGCTCCCCTTCCACGATGCCACCTTTCACGTGATCTGGAGCGAGGGGGCCATCTCGGCGATGGGATTTGGCGAGGGCCTCGGCTCCTGGCGCCCGCTCCTCAGGGCGGGTGGGTACCTGGCGGTAACCGAGCTGGCCTGGTTCGTGGATGACCCCCCCGGGGAGGTCCGGGATTTCTTTGTCCAGGGGTATCCGGCCATGGTCACCGATGCCGAAAACCGGCACATGGTCCGGGAGGCAGGGTTCCGGCTCCTGGAGGCATTCCCTCTCCCTGAATCCTCCTGGCGTGAGGAGTACTACGCGCCCCTTGCGGAACGGATATGGGAGATCCGGAAAAGGGGGCATCTCTCACCCGCGGCGGAAGAGATCCTGGCGCTCACGGACCTGGAGATTGCCATGTATGACCGGTACTCCGGGTCCTACGGGTACATCATGTACGTGATGCAGAAAGCCGGCCCCGCCCCCCGGTGAGTGCAGGACGGACGATCAGGATTCGGAAACCCGCTCTTTTCCAGCGGCCAGATCGTCTTCCATCAGGCGGACAGGGTCCGCCGTGGAACGGGTCTGTACCAGGAGAAAGGCCCGGCTCACCGTGGGAGACGCCCGGGACGCTTCTTGCAGGGTCCGGATCAGGATCCGGATGGCATCCTCCAGGGCCCCGTCACTCCACCCTTCGGAGATGCACCGTCCGGCCACCCTCTTCACCACCTCGTTCCCCAGGACTACGAAGCTGCCGGCCCCGCCCCCGCCCCGGCGGGTCACCAGCCCGCCCTCACGGTCGATGAGGGTATATCGCCCCGCGGTAGCGTACAACCTCCGGGACCGTTCGACGCCCGGCTCCCGTTCCCCCACCTCCCCCACCAGGATCCCGCCGCGATCCCTGACCTTCACCCGGTCATCCTGGATTCGGAGGGTGACCCCCAGGGCCTCTGCCCTGCGGTGGAGGGCTTCATCCCCGGTGATGGTACCCTCATAGAGCTCCTGCTCCAGGACAGACACGGTCCCCTCTTCGCCGCTGAACGCGATCTCCCGCATGTCCCCTGCCATGGCGGCACCCCCGGAGCCGATGTAGGCGATGACCAGGCTCATTCCGGATCCGTTCCCGCTCCTTTCCGGATATCTCTGCAGGGACGGGGATAAGAGTGACCACGGCCCCGGGAAGGGGGGTGGGAACGCGGAGAAAGGATATGAAAGATGTCGGCCCAGATTCAGTCTGTTGCAGGCAACACTGGCTGCAGGTGGCAGCATCGGGGGGCCGCTCTTGGCGCACGAGATCATGGTCATCGACGATGACCCGGGTATCCGGGAGGTGCTGGGCATCTTTCTCAAGAAATTCGGGTATGTTCCCCTTGTCTTTGACAATGCGGTGGCTGCCCTGGAATGCCTGGCCACCCGGCGCCCCTCCCTGATCCTCCTGGACCTGATGATGGAACCCATGAGCGGGATCCAGTTCCTCGAGGAGCTGGGGAAACGGTTCCCCCGGGCAGAACGGATCCCGGTCCTGATCCTCTCTGCGTACGGACTGTCCGACGAGGACAGGATCCGGTACCGGGACTGGATCGCCGGCGTCCTGAAAAAGCCTATCCTCCCGTCCGATCTCCGCCGCGAGATCGACACCCGGATCTGATCCGGTAAAGGCTCCCCCTCCGGGGAAAAAAAGAATCCGGGGATTATTTCTTCTGCACTGCCGCGAGCCGCTGGTTCACCGTGTCCCAGTTCACGATGTTCCAGAAGCCCTCCACAAACTTGGCCCGGTCGTTCTTGTAATCCAGGTAGTAGGCGTGCTCCCACACGTCCAGGACCAGGAGAATCGGGAAGGAGGGGTGCATGTTCACGTTGTGCTTCTCTACCTGCGCGAGCATGGGACGCCGGGTGATGGTGCAGAAGCAGAGCATGGCCCACCCTGATCCCTCGACGCTGTTGGCCGCCTGGGTGAACTCCTTTTTCAACCGGTCAAAGGACCCGAATTCCATCTCTATGGCTTTCCCGAGTTCTCCCTTCGGGCCCCCCCCTCCCCCCTTCCCGGCCGGGGCCATGTTCTCCCAGAAGAGCCGGTGGAGCCGGTAGCCTCCGGTATGGAACGAGAGTTCCTTCAGGATTGCCTTCATGTCCAGGTCAGTATTTTCTTTCCGGGCTTTGACCAGCTTCTCGAGAACCGCGTTGCCACCGTTCACATAGGCCTGGTGGTGCTTCTGGTGGTGGATCGTCAGCTGCTGTTCGGAGATGTACGGCGCCAGCGCCTTGTAGTCATAGGGAAGCGCGGGCAGGGTATACAGCGTTGGTGCATCCATGGGTGGTTCCTCCTCACACGGGAGCAATGCATCCCGCCCGCCTTCCCGTTCGGGGCTACGGACACAGGGGCATCTGCGTTCCAGTGCTCTCCCTCCAAGCATAAAAAGGGATCCCGTGGCGATGGCCCCCGAAAGAGTACCTGAAGGGAGGGCCCCCTTCGTCCGGACGGCGGGTCGCCATCCCTGCAGGTTTCGGAATCCACCTCACCTATTATGCCTTATCAACGCCTCCGGGTACAGGATGAAGCAGCGGATCCATGGGATTTTTTACGATACCGATACGGCCATCCTCCTTGCGTCCGAGGAGCCGTGGGCGGTGGCATCCGGTGGAGCCCCCGGCCTCCGGAAGAAGTTCCTGTTCCGGACCCCGGAAGGGCGTTATTTCATCTGGCACCGGACCCAGTGGGAGAAGGCCCGGGATATCCTGGAACCCCTCACCTCCGACGCGGCGAAGGAATCCTTCCACCAGCTTCCCGTGAAAGTACAGGAGTTCGGGGAAGCATTCTCCGCGGGCGGACAGTAGGAACCGGCGTCCCCCCCGGTTACCTACGGTCGATCCGGATCTCCGATTTTCCCCTGGCCGCTCTCAGTACTTGGGGATCACCATTCACCCGTCCCACCAGATTCACAGGAGAGGCCGGGACGGGCCGATCGCCCGCAGAGAGGGGCGTGGGCCCGAAGAAGATGGCGACCGCCGGCCCCGGCGGCCAGAACCCGATGTCCCCGGCTTCCACCTCCATGGTTGCCGTCCCGTCAGCCCCCATCTCCACCGGGAGGTGAAAATAGAACTCCTCGCCCCATTCGTGAACCGGCGCGTGGAGGGGGAGGAGGTCAGCGATGGCATCGGCACACGGGGTGTCGTCCAGGGTGGCGTCAAGGGCCACCGGCCCGATCGTAATGCGGATGGGTGTCGGCATGGGATCACCGCGTGGCCCGGATATGCCGGGGCACGGGCAGCCGGTCGTTTCCGGCTGTGATCACAGGGGTGGGGGACGGGGCTCCCGGGTTCACGTACCAGGTGGGGCAGGGGTCCATTGAAAGATCGGTGTATTCTCAGGTAAAAAGGATTATGGCATCACCCGACGCCGCAGGGCGCCGGGGTGGATCCGGGAACATGGTGCGGGAGGGCGCTGCATCTCACGGGCCCTACCCCGACAAGAGGATGGACCGTCACGCTGGTATTTTCACAGACTTGCAGATGTACGAATCAACCGGCGGGGGGTGCCCACGCGGCGGGGCGGAGCGGCAGCGGAGCTCCCGAGAGCGTCCCACCAGTTCCCAGGATATCTAAGAAACCAAAGAGAAACCACCTACAGGACCGGCCGCATACGGGCCGCCCCGGGGGCATCCTTATGGGGATGGCCGAAAGAGGATGTAGTACATGCGCAGCGACGGTAACGCCGCCGCAGCAGGGACGGAGGGAACGACCGGCATGAATGGACAGAGCTTCACGGATGTGATCCGCGCCTCACCCCGGATCTTTGTCATCGGTGTGGCCGGTGACAGCGGGTCAGGGAAGACCACCTTCACCCAGGGGATCCGTTCCCTCGTGGGCGAGGACCTGGTCACCACCATCACGCTGGACGACTACCACCGGTTCGACCGGGAGGAGCGGGCACTCCGGGGGATCACCCCCCTCCACCCGGATGCGAACCGGATCGACCGGATCGAAGAGGACCTCTCCGCGCTCCGGGCCGGGAAGGCGATCGAGAAACCGGTCTACCTCCATGCATCCGGACGGTTCGGAGTCCCGGTGCGGCTCACCTCCCGGAAGGTCCTGATCGTGGAGGGCCTCCACACACTCTTCACGGATCGGCTCCGCAGCCTCCTGGACTTCTCCATCTTCGTGGATCCCGAGAAACCCGTGAAATACGAGTGGAAGATGCGCCGGGACGTGGGGGAACGGGGCTACCTGCGCGGGGACGTGGTGCGGGAGATCGAGGAGCGGGAACCGGACTATGAGCGGTTCATCGCCCCCCAGAAGGAGTTTGCCGAGGCGGTCATCACGCTCCGCCACTCCAAGTACGGGGCAGACCTGGGCATGGAGAGAAACGTGTACCAGGTGGCCGTCTCCCAGTCCCGCATGAAGCGGCCGGGACCTGAGACCGATCTCCTGCTGGACCTGTACTCCATCCTCTCCCTCTCGGAACGGGACTTCCTCCTGGAGTTCACCCGCTCGGATCGCAACGGGAGGAGAATGGGGGACCTGATCATTGACGGGGAGCTCTCGGCCCATGTGGTGGAGCGGCTGGAGCGCTCCATCGAGGACCAGACCG
>JAJRDF010000097.1 GCA_028678555.1 Methanomicrobiales archaeon | reverse complement strand
GAAGGATGCCGAACTGATTGCCATCGGATGTCACCATGGGTCCCAGCCTGCCGGGATGGAGGAAGTAACGCAATTTTCCCAGAAATTACTATGGATGAACGAAGACACCGAAGCAACGTGGCATGGAATTTTTATTGCATTCAGTAATTTCACCCCGGAAGCAGAGAGCGTTGCACAGCAAAGGAATATCGAGCCATGGGGCAGGGACGTCATCACGGAGAAGTGGATCCAGTATTCCTCCCAGCAAATAAGGAGCCGGGGCGAGATGCTCCCCCCGGAACCATCTCCCCTGATCACCGCCGATGATGCCGGGTCACACGGGGGAACGTCGGGAGCAGGTATCGATACGGTGCCTGTAGCAGATGCCTCCACCGCGGCATGTGAGACCTGTGGGGCAGTTTCTGATGAGAAACAACTCAACCGGTGCCCCGCATGTGGCAGGTGGTTCTGCCAGGACCATTCGGTCGAATGCGGTTCGTGCGGGGCCAGGTTCTGCCTGGATGACGCGGCTCAATTATGCCAGAATTGCCAGTTGCCAGTATGCTCCGGATGCGCCACCGAATGCCCGATCTGTCACCACATCGTGGGAAAGAACCACCTCCATGCATGTGACAGCTGCGGGGTCACGGGGTGCGAAAAATGCGTGAAAACCGTGGGAATACTTAAAAAGACAAAATCCTGCAGGGCCTGTTTTGAAAAAGGAAATGCAACCATAGAGCGATTGAAACGACGGGAAACTGATATCATCCGCTGAAACCTACGCCGGTTCATGCCCAACATCGGGTGGTTCGATATCCCGGCGGATAACGTCGGCAGGGCAAAGAAATTCTACCGGTCGCTCCTTGGCTGGAAGATCGAACCGGTTGCGAATTTTCCGGATAAATCCCAGCAGCGGCAGAGTATCACCACCGGTGAACCACAGGAAGGTTCGATGCACAGCGGGGGTCTCTACGCGAGACAGATGCCGGGTGGGATCCTGGTCTTCGTGATTGTGGAGGATATGGACCATGTCCTTGAACGGGTGGAGAAACTGGGGGGGAAGATCCTGATGACCCGGACCGAGATCAAAGACCTTGGCCTCGTTTTTGGAGTTATCGAGGACACCGAGGGCAACAAACTGGGTTTGTGGACACCTTCGTGAGGTTCACCTGGGAAAAACCCCTTTTTCTGCGTCCGTGAAGGCAGAGATCGGGTACCCCGAGTTCCATCCGTTCCGGAATGGGCTGATCGCGGGGAAGTTGAGGGAACCGGAACCACCGCTTCCTCGTAACCGGTTGCAGATGATAACGTATCTCCAATGACTGCACCAGATTTATTGCCCTCAGAAAGAAAGAGGCGTGGCGAGAAGATATGGAGAACTTTCAAGAGCGCCTCGGTTACCGCTTCAGGAATCAAACCCTCCTCATACGGGCTCTGACCAGGAAGGAGTTTGCGGACGAGGAGAGACATCTGGGAATCCATCACGAAGACCAGGAGATCCTCAGCACCCTCGGGGACGCGGTACTCAAGGCGACATTCGTGGACCTCCTTGTCCGTGCCCATTACCCGACACAGGACGCCATCACCCAGGAAAAGGAGAATCTTGAACACCATGATGCGCTCGCCGGAATCGCTTTCGAGATCGGGATAGGTTCTTCCATCCGGCTCGGGAAAAAGGAGAGGGACCACAGGGCAGAGGAGAACCCTGTTGTCCTGGCCGAGACCCTGCAGGCCATCATCGGCGCTATCTACCTGGATGGCGGATGCGAAGCCGCACGCCAGGCGGTGATCAGGTGGTTTGGCGAGGGGATCAGGCCACACCCCAGGTAATCCCCGCTTTTTCTCCCGTCAGAAATTATTTCCCCTCTAACGTGGGAATCCGCCGCACGAGTTCCGCCCAGTCGCCGGGGATGGCCTTTTGAATGAGCCCCTTCATCCCGGCGAAGGCAGGGGGAGGCATCATCGACTGGTAGATGTGGACCATGTTCATCCGGTCCTCCCACCCTATCAGCGGGAAGAGCCATCCCACCACCTCGGGGACCCGCGGCTGGGGAACCATGCCGGCCATGATACCGACTGCCTTCCCCTGCTCGGGCAGGGAGATCCGTTCCCTAAAGATCCGGTAGAGGTGCGTATCCTCCTTGGCCAGGTGGATGTCGAGATGGAACTTGAATGCTGCGGTGGCCCGGGCCGTCTGCAGCGGGTCCTGCGCGGTATACGCGGCATTCAGGGTGTCATATGCCGCGTCAAGCCCATGGTGGTCCTTCAGGTAGGCTTCCGCAACCAGCGGCGCCACGGTCTCCAGCCGGGGGAAGACTGCCTGTTCTTCCCCGTGGGCATGCCAGACCAGCATCTCGTTGAAGAACCGGAAGCGCTCTATCGTGGGGGCGAGGCCCGCCTTTCCCCGTGCCGATTCCAGTGCTGCCGCATCGATTCGCTTCAGGTCATTTCTAAATGCATTGTGGAATGCCATGATGGCATCAAGAGGTACAGCCATAACAGATCCTCAGTTCACCGCTTCTTTCCCTTCTGCAGTTCCGCGAGCAGCGCCTCGAGACGGTCATGGGTCTCGGTCAGCCCTTCCTCCATGCCTGATCCAAGCATCCCGTCCCGGTCCTCCACCGAGTCGAACCGCTCTGTGATCGTGAGCTTCGTTCTGCCCCCGACCTCCTCAAATGTGGAGGTTTCCACCGACACGTGGCCTGGCATCCCTTCGAATTCAAAGGTCTGGATCACCCGCCTGGGCGGCACCACCTCCCGGTACTCGCCGTGGAAGCCATACTCGGTGCCGTCCGTGTCGCGCTGGACGACCCGCCAGGTGCCGCCAGGCCTCACGTTCATCCTCTCCACCGTTGTCTTCAGGCGCGCCGGTCCCCACCACCGGGGGATGAGATCCGGATCCATGGAGGTTCTCCACACCAGCTCCCGCGGCGCATCGAAGATGCGGGTGATCACGATCTCACGGTCGGTGGGTGTGGTTACCATCGTCTTTCCTGTCATGGGCTCATCCACTCTCCTGTTCTCTCACGGTGGGTGAGCATCAGGCGTTGAGATAAAAGAGGTATGCCCGTGTCACAGTCCGTGAAAGGAAGCAGAGTGGATGTCTCTGACATGGGGACAGGACAGGGATCTCACCTCCCCGGATTACCCGAACCTCCGGCTGGAGGGGGAGACCCTCCTTCCGGTCCCTCCCCCGTGAGGATATTCCTGCCACGCCGTTTTGCGGCACAGGATGGATCATCAGTTCCCGGAACAATATCGGGGGGTGCCCACGCGGCGGGGGCGGAGCCGAAGCGGAGCCCCCGAGAGCGTCTCACCAGTACGGATGATATCGAGGAAACCAACAGGAAGTGATGAACAGGATCATCCGCATGAGGGGCGGCGGGGGGCGGAGCCCCCAGGAGCGTCCCCGTAGCAGTCCACGTATCAGGGAAGACCCCGTGAATCACAGGAATACGATCCGGGAGGACGGCCGGACGGCGAGAAGTCGCCACAGAAAGCGAACTCGCCTCCGTCTCGCAGTTACGTATCTCAGTTTCATGGTTTTATTAATAAACAGCCAATAGATGAGTGATCCGGTGAACATACTGCAATGACGAAAGAATCGACAGAAAAAAGCGTTCAACAGACATCCCGGAACTTCGCCGCAGAGCTCCGGTCCTTCTTTGTCCTGTGCATCCTGAACCTGGTCTTTGGCGCGATGATCATGGCCTTCGGGATCGCCTTTATTGTCACGGGCGTGCTGGGCATCGTGAACGGGGAGTCCCTGGGATTTGCCGCCGTCCAGGTCATTGCCTGGGGGGCCATCGCGTTCCTGGGGTTCCGGTGGATCCTCTCCAGCGTCACGGTCATGGAGGGGGTGACAGAGATCCGCGACGAGTTCGCGGCCCTGGAGGAACCGGTCTCCGGCGAGGCCCTCACCGGCCTGATCGTGAGAATGATGGCCCATTACCGGGAGCACCGCCAGCCCGTCCGGCAGATGACTATTATCTGCACCCTGGGTGGCATCGTGTTCATCGGACTGGGCGTGATCAACATCTTCGAGGGGATCATGGCCTTGAATGCTCCCCCGGTGACCGGATTGTTCTATCTCCCCGCCTTCCTTGCCCCGTTGCTGGCCGTGGGGATCGACCTGGCCGTCGGGGTGGTGAGCCTCCTCATCTCCTCATGGTTCCGGAAGTATTCCCGGGCCTGGGACCTCCGCCTCGCGGAGGCTTCCCGGTCTGAAGACGCCCTCCGGCAGACCATGGAGCGGGGGTAGCCATGGCCGAGAGGAGGACCCCGTACGAGATCTACTGGGAGATCCTGGTCTTCTGCAGGACTCCCCGGCCGTTTACCGCCATCATCAACCGCTGCAACCTCAACTCAAAGATCGGCCAGGAATACCTGGAGTTCCTCTCCGGGAAAGGATACCTCTCCGTCCTGCAGGAAGGGGAGAAGATCAGCTACCTCTCCACTGCGAAGGCGGCCGACTACATCGAGGCCTTCACCCGGCTGTACCAGTCCCTGTTTGATACGATTCCGGGGTTCAGGCTCTAGCGCGGGTCCCACAGGTTAATCTGAATACGGGATGGGTACCTTGTATGGCATCCCCGTGGTCGAAGTTCGTGAAGGAGAAGAGCAGCCGGGCCGAGGACAGGTTTCTTGGCGAGCGGTTCCATGATCGTCTCCTTCTCATCCGTGCCCTCACCAGGAATGCGAAACTCAATGAAGAGATCGAATTTCCTGAACTGAATGCGAACGGGAGCCAGGTGGGTTTTGATACCATCGGGGATACGATCCTGGACTTCACGATCATCGACCATTTTTCCCAGGGATCAAAAAAGCTGGAGAAAATCAGGTGTTCTCCGGAACAGCTGAACGATCTCAGGGAATTCTATGGCAATAACCTGATTCTCCACAAGTTCGCGAAGAACTCCCTGAAACTCCAGGACTACCTCATCTGGGGAAGTGATGAAAAGGCCAGGAAAGTATGGAACGACCAGAGGACGGATCTCCTGGCCGACTGTTTTGAGGCGCTGCTGGGCGCCATCTACCTGGATAAAGGAATCAAGGGAGTGATGAAGTTCATGGAGAAGACCCGGTTTTTCCAGACGATTGACAGGATGTCCAGGAGGTGAAGGGTCGGAGGGTACTGAAGAACGGCCGCACGGTGCCGATCCAGATACGGTTGCCGGTGGAGGCAGTGAATACCATTGACGGGTACGTCAGTCCTCCCCCCTAGAGACACCCCCGCGGCAGGGGGTCGGAGCCCCCCAGGAGCGGAAGACTCGGAGTCCTCCTGGTAAGATATCGCCATGGTCGGCAGCAAGTTTTTCATCCCCCTGGATAGAACCGGTCCGTATGTATGTGATCATCGTGGGGCTCGGGGGGATCGGGAGGAACCTCACCGCCCTTGCCGCGGAGCACGGGGACAACGTGGTGGTGGTGGACCAGAGCGAGGCGCGGTGCAACGACCTCCTGGAGAAATTCGACGTGATGGCCGTCATCGGGAACGCCACCGACAAGGCGATCCTGATGGATGCAGGGATCGACCGGGCCGAGGCCTTCATCGCAACCACCCACGATGACGCGGTAAACCTGATGGCATGCTGGCTGGCAAAGAGGATGAAGGTCCCGAACGTCATCTCCATCGTGAACCACAAGGAGCACTCCGACTTCTTCATGGAGGTGGGGGTGAAGGTGAGCGAGGACCCGGACGAGCTGGTCGCCGCCCGGCTCTACTACTGGACGCTCAATCCCCAGCTGCAGCAGCTGGCCACCATCCCGGGCGGCAGGATCTTCGAGATCGTGGCCGAGGAGGGTGCCCCGGTGGTGGACCGGCAGATCAAGGACATG
>JAJRDF010000096.1 GCA_028678555.1 Methanomicrobiales archaeon | reverse complement strand
CATCGTCATCGACGACAGCCACGGGCAGGGACGGCCGTTCGATCCCGCGTATGCGAAGGATCTGGTCACCCGCTCTCCTGTACCGGTGATTCTCGCGGGAGGGCTCACGCCGGAGAACGTGGCAGGCGCCATACGGTCCGTCCGCCCCTATGCTGTGGATGTCGCATCCGGCGTGGAACGGTCACCCGGGATCAAGGACCCGGCGCTCATCCGGGCATTCCTCCATGCTGTCCGGGAGGCATCAGCATGACCGGATCCGCAGAAAGACCTGCCGGCGTGGGACGCTACGGCCGCTTCGGAGGCCGCTATGTGCCCGAGACCCTGATGGAGGCGCTGATCCGGCTGGATGGCGCCTTCACCCGTGCCATGGAGGACCCGGCGTTCCGGCAGGATCTCACCGGCCTCCTGACCCACTACGCAGGCCGGCCCACCCCCCTCACCTTCTGCCCCAACCTCTCGAAGCGGCTGGCCCTGCGGGTCTACCTGAAGCGGGAGGACCTCCTCCACGGGGGAGCCCACAAGCTGAACAACACCCTGGGGCAGGCACTGCTCGCCCGTTCTATGGGGAAAGGGCGGATCATTGCCGAGACCGGCGCCGGGCAGCACGGCGTGGCCACAGCCATTGCCGGAGCCCGGCTGGGATTACCCGTCGAGGTCTACATGGGCGAGGTCGATATCCGGAGGCAGGCTCTGAACGTCTCCCGGATGGAGCTCTTAGGGGCCCGGGTGATCCCGGTCGCATCGGGCACCCGGACCCTGAAGGACGCGGTGAACGAGGCCCTCCGGGACTGGGTGGAGCGGGTGGAGGACACCTTCTACCTGCTGGGCTCCATCGTCGGTCCCCACCCGTATCCCCTGATGGTCCGTACCTTCCAGTCCGTCATTGGCGAAGAGGCCCGGCGCCAGATCCTGGAAAGAGAGGGGAGGCTTCCCGACACCATTCTCGCCTGTGTGGGCGGCGGGTCCAATGCCATCGGCATCTTCCACCGCTTCCTCGCGGACGACGTTCGCCTGATCGGGGTCGAGGCCGGGGGTGAGGGGCTGGAGACCGGCATGCATGGCGCCTCGCTCTGCGCAGGGAGCCCCGGGGTCCTCCACGGGGCGCTGTCGTACCTGCTGCAGGATGAGAACGGGCAGGTGAGCGACACCCACAGCATCGCCGCCGGGCTGGATTATCCCGGCGTGGGACCGGAACTCGCCCACCTGCGGGAGAGCGGGCGGATGGAAGCGGTCTCTGTCACCGACCGCGCCGCCCGGGAGGCGTTCAGCCTCCTGGCCCGGACCGAGGGGATCGTCCCGGCCATGGAATCAGCCCACGCTATTGCCCGGCTGGTGGAGATGGCAGGAGAACTGGACCGGGAGAGCGTGGTGGTGGTGAACCTCTCGGGCCGCGGCGACAAGGACGTTGAGGCGCCAGTGGGGCCCGTATGAGCCGGATCGCAGCTGCCTTCCGGGAGGCTGAGGGGCCTCTCTTCATCGGTTACACCGTCGCAGGGGACCCGGATCCTGGAGCCAGCGTCCGGATCGCAGCATCAGTGCTGGATGCCGGGGCCGATATCCTGGAGCTGGGTGTGCCCTTCTCGGACCCGGTGGCCGACGGCCCGGTGATCCAGCGGGCCGGTATCCGGGCGCTGGCGGCCGGTACCACCCCGTTGGGGGTCTTCAGGATGGTCCGTGAGATCCGGGATCTCTCTGAGAAACCCATCGTGCTCCTCACGTACTATAACCCCGTCTACCGGCGGGGACTCGCCCGGTTCTACGGAGAGGCCGCCGCCGCGGGGGTGGACGGGATCCTGGCGGTGGACCTGCCGCTGGAGGAGGCGGACCGGGCACGGGAGTGTGCACGGGAGCACGATCTCGATCAGATCCTGCTGGCCGCGCCCACCACAGGCGATGCACGGCTCGCCCGGATCGTGGAGGCGGCATCGGGGTTCCTGTACCTGGTCTCCCGGACCGGGGTCACGGGGACCCGGGAGGATCTCCCGGATGACCTGCGGGGCCTCATCGGCCGGGTGAAGGCCCGGGGCAGCGTCCCGGTGGCCGTGGGGTTTGGGATCTCACAGCCGGCCCATGTCCGGGCCTGTGCCGCGGCAGGAGCCGATGCCGTGATCGTGGGGAGTGGCATCGTGGGTCTCGTGGAACGGCACCTGGCCGATCCCCCGGCCATGCAGCGGGCGATCCGTGCCTACATCCGGCGGATGAAGGGTGCTGCCGGGGCCCGGAAGTAACAGGTCCCTGTTGCATGGGGAGGAAAGACCGCTCCCTCACCCTTTCGGGGTTTTCTCCCTCCGCTCCGCCACGTTCCGGGCTTCCATGGCAAGGAGGCGCACCTTGATCTCGATGTCCGGTGAGAAACCCCCCAGTCCCCTTGCACCGGTGATCCGGTGGCACGGGATGACGAGCGGGGTCGGGTTCTGGGCCATGGCCTGCCCCACGGCCCGGGGAGAGGTGCCGACACGGGCGGCGATCCCGCCGTAGGTGGCCGTTTCCCCGTACCCCACCTCACGGACCGCCCGGTAGATGGCTGCGCGGACGCTGTCCCCTTCTGCGGCAGGGCTCTTCAGCACCGAGAGGTCCACAGGGTTCCCCTGCAGGTACTGCCTGATGAGGGGTGGCACCGGACCCCCCTCCCCGGTCCGGGCGAACCAGACCCGGTGCACGACGCCGTTCTCCCAGGAGACCCGGACCACCCAGAGGTGGAACCGTTCCGATCCCTCCACTACCGCCATGCGGACACCTCCTTCCTGAACTCTTCCAGGGTGATCGTCACCGCTTCCTCCTGCATCCAGACAGGCAGGGCCGCCATCACGTTCGGTTCCAGGAACCGGTGTTCCGCGAGTACGAGTATCCCCCGGTCCTCCGGTGTCCGGATCACCCTTCCCAGTGCCTGCAGCGCCCGGTTCACAGCCGGGAGCGTGTAGGAGAGGAACTCCCCCTCGTCCCCGAACTTCCGGCGGAAGTACTGGATCACCATCTCCCGGACCCGGTTGTAAGGGGCCAGGGGCAGTCCCACCACCATCGCCCCTGAGAGGAGCTCGCCCCGGTAGTCCAGCCCTTCGCTCCATTTCCCGCCGGCAACGGCGAAGAGGACCCCGGACCGGCCCCGCGAGGGGAGGGAGAGAAAAGAGCGTAGTGCTGCCCCGGCGTCCTGCGCCTCCCGGGGCTCCACGAAAGCTTCCTTGCCGTTCAGTGCATCGCTGCACCTGTCCGCGTACTGCGTGAGGATCTGGTACGACGGGAAATAGATGGCCAGGTTCCCGGGGAGCGTGCAGAATGCCCGGATGTATCCGTCGATCCGGGCGGTGACCTGCCGGTCCTGCCGGAGCCGGTACGCGGTGGAGACGTCACGGGCCACATAGATCCGGCGGTTCTTCCTCGGGAACGCGTTGGGGAGGGAGATGGTGGTGACCGGAAGATCGCCGAAGTAGAGGCGCCGGAAGGAGGCGACGGGGGAGAGGGTCCCGCTGATCATCACGCACGCGGCGTGGGTGCCTGCAATCTCGGAGAGGTGGGCCGACGGATCGATGCTCCGCACCTCCAGCACCACCTCATCCTCTTGCCTGCGGAAGAGGGTGAGGAAGGCGGGATCCGATGCCGACTGGTGGATCCGGTACAGGAAGCCAGTCAGCCGCTCCACCGCCGATTCCCGGAACTCGCCGGTGGCCATGGACCGCTCCCGCACGGCATCGGAGAGCACCAGGATATCGTCAACGATGGCCTCCATGCTGGGGTAGAGGGATCCCTGAACCACCGTCCGGTCGAAGATGGCGGGATCGAACCAGTCCTCCGGCTCCCGGGCCCCCTGCAGCATCCCCATGAAGGCCCGGATCCGGGGCAGCACCGGGAGCACCGCCTCCGCCTCCCGGATCTTCCCCCGCAGCGGCTGGATCTCGTGTGCGGCGGCCTCGATGTCCTTCTCCGAGAGCACCACCGACTGGATGGACTGCACCGCGTCCCCGCAGTTGTGGGCTTCGTCGATGAGGAGCAGGATCTCCTGCGGTTCCGCCCCCAGCTGCAGGTAGAGCTGTTCCCGGATGGCATCGTCCAGAACATGGTGGAAGTTCAGGAGGATCACGTCGGCGCTGCGGGCGGCCTGGATCATCACCTCGTACGGGCAGCACTCCCCTGCGAGGGGCGGGAGGGATTCTGGCGCCACCGATTCCCGCAGCACCCGGTCCGCCTTCGCCCGCAGGAGCGCCGACGGGACCATGTGGAGGGCCTCCCCCTCCTCCGCGGCGAAGGACCGGCCGTGGATGAAGTAGGGGCAGATCAGGGGATTCTCGGGATCCATCCGCCGGATCTGCAGCCGGATGAGCTTGTCCTTGGCCGGCACGAGAGATCCCGCTTCAGCCCGGTCCCGCATGAGGGCGGTAGAGAGGGCCTTCACCCCCTCGCAGCGCCGGTACACGTCACCGCTGCCCCCCAGGAGGCACATCTGCCCCTTCCCGATCAGGTACGCGTAGCGCAGGTCCGGCTGCTTCTGCCGTATAAGGGAGAGCTCCCGGATGAAGGTGGCCAGCTGGCTCTTCGTCCGGACAGCAACCACGATGCGCCGATCCTCCGCCTCGGAGAGGAGCGCAGAGACCACCGCCGACTTCCCGCTCCCCGTCGGGGCATCGATCATCAGGATCCCGCCCTTCCGCGCCACTCCTGCCGCCGCTTCCAGCATCTCCTTCTGGTGGGGACGGTAGGACGGGTACGGGAACCAGGCGGCGAGGGGATCCATCGCTTTGACGTTGGATGTCATCGGTTTTGTAGGCTTGCATCACGCGGATGATAGTAAGTAAGTCAATCCAGAATGAGGGGAGAACACCGGCTTGGAGCAGCCATCCTCATGGGGGTGGGACCGGGAGGGGGCAGCGCCCCCTCCCGCTGAGAATCGATGGAACAATCGACTTACATCACAGGAGACGTTCTCGTGGGATGCTCCTGCAGGTGACTGCCATCCCCCCCCGCCTCGTGGGCGTCCCACCCCTGCGTGAGCATGGTGCTCCACGTCATCTCCCTCAGGAAAACCACGGCTCAGGCTATCCTCATGATGGGGGTGCCGAAGCGGCAGGGGGCGGCAGCCTCCGAGAGCGTCCAGGATATCCCGGATACCCCCACAAGGTGGGGTGATGGGAGGAGGCTTCGGCCCCCTCCCAAACCTACCCCGTCAGGATAGGCCATTCCGTCCTTGTCTCGTCATGCGGACCATCCCGCGACAGGATTTTGGCAAGTTCACCCTTCCATTCCGATCTCCTTTTTACCCTTCCGCGGCGAGAGAAGATCATGCCTGTCCATCCCATCGAGTCCCGCTACGGCACGCCGGAGATGCGGGCCGTCTGGTCCGAGGAGCACCGGTACCGGTGCATCATCGCCGCCGAGGTGGCCCTGGCGCGGGCGGAGGCCCGCCACGGCCTCGTGCCCCGGAAGGCGGCGCAGGCCATTGCTGCAGCCTCGGATAGGGGGATGGGTCCACTTCGGCGCCACGTCCAACGACATGCTGGACACGGCCACCGGCCTCCAGCTCCGGGACTCGCTGGTGCTGCTGGACCAGAAGCTCCGCGCCCTCCTCCGGGTGCTCCTGGACCGGGCGGAGAAGACCCGGACCCTGGTCTGCGCCGCGCGGACCCACGGCCAGATCGGGGTACCCACCACCTACGGCCTCCGGTTTGCTATCTGGGCCAGCGAGGTGGCCCGCCACATCGACCGTCTCTCCGAGATCCTCCCCCGGGTGGCGGTGGGGAAGCTCACCGGGGCGGTGGGCACCCAGGCGGCGCTGGGGGAGAAGGGGATGGAGGTTCAGGAAACGATGATGAGTTTCCTGGGCATCTCACCGGTGGACGTCGCAAACCAGGTGGTGCCCCGGGACCGGTACGCTGAGTACATCATGTTCCTGGCCGGTGTCGCGACAACCCTGGACAAGATCGGGATCGAGATCCGGACCCTGCAGCGGACCGAGATCGCAGAGGTCGAGGAGTCCTTCGGGAAGAAGCAGGTGGGGTCCAGCACCATGCCCCACAAGCGGAACCCTATCAAGAGCGAGCAGGTCTGCGGCCTGGCCCGGGTGGTGCGGGCTGCGGTCGAGCCCGCCCTCCAGAACAACACCCTCTGGGACGAACGCGACCTCACCAACTCATCCTGTGAGCGGGTGATCCTCCCCGAGGCAACCATCCTCACTGATCACATCCTGCAGGTGATGACCCGGGTCCTGGAAGGGCTCACCATCCACCGGAAGAACGTAAGGAAGAACCTCGAGCTCCTGGGAGGGGTCCCTCTGGCCGAGAGCGTGATGGTGGAGCTGACCCGGCGGGGCATGGGGAGGCAGGAGGCCCACGAGGTCCTCCGGGAATCCTCCATGAAGGCCCTCGCAGGCGGGAAGACCCTTGCATCGGTGCTGGGAGGGAACCGGGAGGTCACTGCCCTTCTCTCCAGTAAGGAGATCGAGATCCTGCTGGATCCCGACCGGTACATCGGCACCGCGCCGGCGCAGGTGGACCGTGTCGTGGCGCGCCTCTCGCCCCTATGCGCCTCGTAGGCTGGGTGGAGCGGAGCGGAGAGATTCTCACCGAAGAACGGGTGGCAGGCCTCCTCCGGGAGGATCCGCAGGCACCCCTCGGTTTCGGCGGCGAGTTCACCCTGGAGTGGGACGGCTGCACCTGCACCGATCCCCTGGGGGTGCTGGGGAGCCCCTTCCCTCCCGGCGTGATCTCCTGCGGCGGCAGAGAACGGGGGAGGGTCGTACCGGACGTGCCCGACCTGGACCTGGAGGCCGCCCTCCGGGCATCGGTGACGCTCCGCAGGGATGGGGCAGTGGTGGCCCTTTCCGGCGGCGTGGACTCGGCCCTTCTCGCCGCCTTCGCCGGCCTCCCCTGCGTGACCGTGGGCATGGAGGATTCCCAGGACTTCCCATGGGCGGGGCGGGTCACTTCTGCCCTCGGGCTCCCGCACCGCCGGGTGGTGATCACCCCCGATGAGGCCGACCGCGCCCTCCTCGCTGTTCTCACCGTGATCCGGAAGAAGGCGCCCCTGGATGTTTCCATCGCCCTCACCCTCTTCTTCGTCTGCCAGGCCGCTGCGGAGGATGGGTTCCGCCGCGTGCTCTGCGGGCAGGGGGCCGACGAGCTCTTTGCCGGCTACGCCCGGCACCGGGTGAGCACCGATCTGGCGTCGGACCTCCGTCGGGATTTCTCCACGCTCCACGCCCAGGCCATCCGGGACCAGGCGGTGGCCCGGCTGCACGCGACCTGCCTCTCATACCCGTACCTGGACACGCGGGTGGTGCGCGCTGCCGGAAGGATCCCTCCCAAAGACCTCATCGCCGGAGGGGTGGGGAAGCAGCCCCTCCGGGCCCTCGCCGCCCGCCATCTGCCCGAGGAGGTGGCCGGGAGGGGGAAGAAGGCGATGCAGTACGGGAGCGGGATCTGGCGGCACCTCCGCAGGCGGGCACGCGAAAACGGTTATAAACGGTCCGTGCAAGGGTACTTAGACTGGTTATCGGGGTCATGAGATGGTCTCGGAAGAAGAGGTCCTCCACATCGCGACACTCGCGGATATCGGCATCGGGACCGGGGAGCTCCCCCCCTTCACCCGGGACTTCAACGCGATCCTGGACTATTTTGCCGTGCTGGACCGTGTGCCTGCCGGCGAGGGATGGAAATCAGGGATAGCAAACGTCCTGCGGGAGGATGAGGTGACCCCGTCCCTCCCCCGGGAAGAGGTCCTCGCCCTGTCCGAAGCCGAGGACGGCTATATCCGTGCACCCCGGGTGATGTGATGGCGAGGGGTGAGACAGCCGGCGATCCCCTGAACGCCTTCATCACCCTCGCCGAGATACCCCCGAGGGGGCCCGGGCGACTCTCCGGTATCACCGTCGCCGTGAAGGACAACATCAGCACGCGGGGCGTGGAGACCACCTGCGGATCCCGGATTCTCTCCGGCTACGTGCCCCCCTACGACGCCCACGTGGTGGACCTGATCCGGAACGAGGGGGCGCTCATCCCGGGGAAGACCAACATGGACGAGTTCGGAATGGGCTCCTCCACCGAGAACAGCGGATTCGGCCCTGCCCGCAATCCCCGGGACCCGGAGCGGGTCACCGGCGGATCCTCGGGGGGCAGCGCGGCGGCGGTGGCGTCGGGAATGGCCCGGATGGCCCTGGGCTCCGACACGGGCGGATCGATCCGGTGCCCGGCCGCCTTCTGCGGCATCGTGGGCCTGAAACCCACCTACGGCCGTGTCTCCCGGTATGGCCTCGTGGCCTACGCCAACTCCCTGGAACAGATTGGTCCCATGGCGGCGAACGTCTCTGACTGTTCGCTGCTCATGGAGGTGATCAGCCGGTACGATCCCCGGGATTCCACGATGAAGGATCGACCCTATCTCCCGCGGCTGAACGGTGATATCAAAGGGATGCGGATCGGCATCCCGGCCGAGTTCTTCGGAAAGGGTGTGGACCCTGCCGTGACGGACCGGGTCCGGAAGGCCATCGGCGTGCTGGAGGGGCTTGGTGCCGTCTCCGTGGAGTGTGCCATGCCGTCTATGGAGTACGCCCTCGCCGCTTACTATGTCACCTGTACGAGCGAGGCTTCCTCCAACCTGGCACGGTTTGACGGGGTCCGGTACGGCCCGTCCCCGGATATCCGGAAGCCGTGGCACGAAGCGTTCCAGGAGATGCGGATGCAGCATTTCGGACCCGAGGTGCGGCGCAGGATCCTGATCGGCACCTTTGCCCTCTCGGCCGGCTACTACGGGAAGTACTACGGGAAGGCCCAGGTGGCACGGCAGCACGTCCGGGAGGACTACGCCCGGCTCTTCCGTGACGTGGATCTCCTGGCCGGCCCGACGATGCCCACCGTGGCCTGGAAGATCGGCGCAAAGTCGGACCCCCTGTCCATGTACCTGGCCGACATCCTGACGGTGCCCGCGAACCTGGCAGGGGTCCCTGCCGTATCGGTGCCCTGCGGATCCGTCGAGGGGCTCCCGGTGGGGCTCCAGCTGACGGGGAGACCCTTCGAGGACGAACAGGTGATGAACGCCGCGTTCGCGTACGAGCAGGCGGTGAAGGCATGACTGCAATCCGTGGCCAGGCCCAGCCTGCCGCCGGCCTGAAGGCCTCCGGTACGGAGAGCGACACCGTGATCATTGGCCTGGAGGTCCACTGCCAGCTGAACACGGAGAGCAAGCTCTTCTGCGGCTGCTCCACCGATTACCGGAACGATCCCCCCAACACCCATGTCTGCCCCACCTGCCTGGGGCTGCCCGGTTCCCTCCCTTCCATGAACCGCAGGGCTGTCGAGTACGCCCTGCGGGTGGCGAAGGCCCTGAACTGCCAGGTGGCTGAAGAGGCCGAGTTCGCCCGGAAGAACTACTTCTACCCGGATCTCCCCAAGGGGTTCCAGATCACCATGTACAACCTGCCGCTGGCCGAGGGCGGGTACCTGGATATCGAGGGGGAGGAGGGAGAGAAACGGGTCCGCATCACCCGGATCCACCTTGAGGAGGACCCGGGGCGTCTCGTCCACATGGGCACCCCCGACCGGCCCCGGTACACCCTGGTGGATTACAACCGCAGCGGGATCCCCCTTATCGAGATCGTGACTGAGCCGGACCTGCGGTCCCCCAAGGAGGCCCGGAGGCTGCTCAACGGCCTCCGGACCACGCTGGAGTACCTGGGCGTCTTTGATGGGGACCGGGAGGGGTCCCTCCGGGTGGACGCGAACATCTCCATACCGGGGAGCGAGCGGGTGGAGGTGAAGAACATCTCCTCGTATAAGGGCGTGGAGAAGGCCCTCACCTACGAGATGACCCGGCAGAGGAACGTGATCCGGCGGGGGCAGAAGGTGGAACGGGAGACCCGGCACTTCGTGGAGGCCCGGGGCGTCACCACTTCCGCTCGGTCCAAGGAGCAGGAGCACGACTACCGGTACTTCACGGAACCGGACCTCCGGCCCCTGCAGGTCCGGGGCTGGGTGGAGGGGATCGTCCTCCCCGAGCTCCCCGCCGCCCGCCGGGACCGGTTCATGGCCCAGTACGGCATCTCGCCGGATCATGCCCGGACCCTCTGCGGTGAGCTGCGCCTGGCCGAATTCTTCGAGGAGATGGCACCCTGCGGAAACCCGCCCCTCGCCGCCACCTGGGTGGCCGACACCCTGCAGGGGGAGCTGAACTACCGGGAGATGGAGATCGGGAAAGTGCCCCCGGCCCACTTCCGGGAATTGCTGGACCTTCTCCAGCGCAGGGAACTGACCGACAAGGCCGCGGTGGAGGTGCTCCGGCAGATGCTGGACCAGTGCGTGGCCGGGGAGACGGTGGAGACCCCCGCGCAGATCATGGAGAAGAACACCCTCGGGAAGACGGCCGGTGACGCCTTCACCCCGGTTGTCCGGGAGGTCATCGCCGAGTGCGGGGATGCCGTCCGGGATTACCGTGCCGGAAAGGGGGAGGCCTTGAACTTCCTGGTGGGGCAGGTGATGAAGCGGACCCGGGGGAGGGCGGACCCGAAGGAACTGACCCGGATCCTGAAAGAGGAACTGGCCCGCGGGGGGACGTGAAGCACCCATGAACCTGATCATTGCAGAGAAGAACCTGTCGGCAGCGCGGATCGCCCAGATCCTGGCCGGGCGGGAAAGGGTGGCCCAGAAGAAAGACGGTCCCATCTCCGTGTACACCTTCGGCGACACGGCGGTGGTGGGCCTCAAGGGGCACGTGGTGGAGGTGGACTTCGTGGAGGGGTACGCCGACTGGCGCAGCGAGGAGCGGACACCCCGGTCCCTCATCGAGGCCCCCACCACGAAGGTCCCCACCGAGAAGAAGATCATCAGCACGATCCAGCGGCAGGCAAAACAGGCCTCCCGCGTGATCATAGCCACCGATTTTGATACGGAGGGGGAGCTGATCGGCAAGGAGACCTTTGACCTGGTCCGGCAGGTGAACAAGACGGTGCCCATCCTCCGGGCCCGTTTCTCGGCCATCACCCCGCAGGAGATCACGACTGCGTTCAGGTCGCCCACCGAGCTGGACTTTGCCCTGGCGGCCGCCGGCGAAGCCCGGCAGGTGATCGATCTCGTCTGGGGCGCCTCCCTGACCCGGTTCATCTCTCTCGCCGCAAAAAGGGGCGGGAAGAACATCCTCTCCGTGGGCAGGGTCCAGTCCCCAACCCTTGCCATGATTGTGGACCGGGAGAAGGAGATCGAGGAGTTTTCGCCCCAGAAGTACTGGCTGCTCTCCCTCACCACCGAGAAGGCGGGGCAGGTCTTCACGGCCCGGCACGAGGTGGCCCGGTTCTATGACCGGGCCCTGGCCGAGGCCGCAAAGGCCCGAACCAGACCACCCCTCCGGGT
>JAJRDF010000095.1 GCA_028678555.1 Methanomicrobiales archaeon | reverse complement strand
CCTGTTCAGGATCGTGCGGTCCAGGCGGGGATAGATGCGGGCAAAG
This sequence comes from Methanomicrobiales archaeon, assembly GCA_028678555.1. Taxonomy (GTDB): domain Archaea; phylum Halobacteriota; class Methanomicrobia; order Methanomicrobiales; family JACTUA01; genus JAJRCY01. Next base: position 5,896 of record JAJRDF010000095.1, on the reverse strand, counting down.
AGGCCGGCCCCCGCCACCATCCCGACCATCCCGACAAGGGCATCCATGGCCCCCGCCCCGACGGCGGCGGCGGCGGTGCCGGGGCAGTACCCCAGGGTGGCAAACCCTGCCCCGAAGACCAGGCCCCCGGCGACCGTGGCCCCCACCGATCCCATCCTGCAGTGGAGGCGGGCGGCTCCCAGGGACTTCATGGCGTACACGCCGATCATCCCCACGAGCACGGCGGTGAGCATCACCTTCACCACGGTGAAGTCGGTGAGGAGGAGCTGGCCCAGGATCACCTCGTACTCTGTCACCTGCCCCTTCTGGAGGAGAAATCCGAAGACGATACCGGTGAGAAGGCCCAGCACCAGCTGGGCACGTCCATTGGATCTGAGTGATTCGAATGCCATCGCTCAACCCTCAGAGGTACGGGAACCCGTAGAGCAGGCCTGCCACCACGATCCCGCCGGCAAAGAAGCAGGCCGCGGCCACCCAGGAGGCCAGGGAGAGCTGGAGGGTCCCCGAGATCCCGTGGCCGGAGGTGCACCCGCCGGCCCAGCGGGCGCCGAGGCCCAGCAGGATCCCACCGGCGAGGGCGACGGCGAACCGGAGGGGCCAGCCGGTCCCGAACGCTTCGGCGAACATCGGAGGCACCAGTACAAGCGAGAAGGTGCCGGAGAGGGTGGACGAGAGGAACGCACCGATCACGAGGCCGATGATCAGCATCCACCACCAGTCCACCGACGGCACGAACTGCCGGTAATACGGCATCGCACCCGCCTTCTCCCGCGAGACCGCGGTCTCCACCATCCCGGCTGTCTTGAGATAACCGGTGGAGCATCCCAGAGGGTGGTCGGAGAGGAGGAACGTGGTCCAGATCAGGACCCCTATCCCTGCACCCGCCACATACGGCGACCATGACGCCATGGTCAGGTATTCGAACATGAGTCACATCCTCCCTTGAGTGTGAAATGACGTCCCCCAGAATTAAGCCCTCGGATCAGGGATGAACCCTGCCCGCTGGTACGCCTCGGAGCCTCCGCCCAGGTTCAGCACACGGGCGAACCCGTACATCTTCAGTATACTGGCCGCGATGCTCCCCCGGGGTCCGCCCTTGCACATGGTGATATACTGCCGGGAAGGATCCAGCTCCGTGTACCGCGTCCTGAGGTCGTGCCAGGGGATGTGGACCGATCCCTCCGCGTGACCGGCCTGCCACTCCTCGAGGGACCTGACGTCCACCAGCACCGCCCCCCCGGAACCGATCAGGTCATAGGCCTTCTGCGGGGAGATGACCGGGACGGTGCTGAAGGGAAGCCCCGCGGTCCCCCAGGTCAGCATCCCTCTATCGAGGTAGCCGGTGACGCGGTCGAAGCCGACCCGGTGGAGCTGGAGGGCCGCTTCCTCCGCCTGCCACCGGTCCTCCACGACGAGGAGGATCTCCCGGTCGAGCGGGAGGACCCAGCCCGCCCAGGTGGCGAAATTCCCCGCCAGGTCGATGTTCCAGGACCCGGGGATGTGCATCCCCGAGAAGGCCTGGTAGCTCCGCACATCCAGGATCACCACCTCACCGGCGTTCCGGCTGGCAATGGCCGCGGGCTCGAGGGGCACCGGCCGGGCCAGGTCCCGCAGGAGGACAGGGCCGGCCCGGTTGATCTCGGAACAGCGGGCAAAGTGGTCCGGTGCGGCCGGCATATCGCAGGTGAGGGCCCGGATGAACTCCTCCCTGTCCCGGATCCGGAGGGCATAGTTGAACTTCGTCTCGTACCCGATGGTACTCGACCGCTTCGCCGCCATGGCCCGCCCACAGAAGGATCCCATGCCGTGGGCAGGGTAGACCTCGCATTCGGGGGGGAGGGTGAGGATCTTCCCGTGCAGGTTGTCGTAGAGAGAGGAGGCCAGCTCCCGCCCCTTTCCCGGGAAGAGGTCCGGCCGCCCCACGTCGCCCACAAAGAGGGTGTCACCGGAGAAGAGGGCGACAGGTGCCTCTCCCCTGGCCAGATCGGTGGCAACATAGCAGATGTGCTCGGGCGTGTGGCCGGCCGTCTCGAGGACCGAGAACCTGATATCCTCCAGCTCCACCTGGTCGCCCTCGGCGAGCGGAGTGTGGGGGAACGCACACCCGGCGGACCGGGGTGCATGGATCCGGGCGCCGGTTGCGTCCGCCAGGTCCCGGTGGCCCGAGACGAAATCCGCGTGCAGGTGCGTGGAGAGCACATCGGTGATCCGGAGTCCCGTCTGCTGTGCAACGCTCAGGTACCGGCTGATATCCCGTTCCGGGTCGATGACGGCGCAGGTGCGGTTCCCGGCCACCAGGTAGGAACTGTGGGCAATGCCCGGCACAAAGAACTGCTGGATGATCATGGAGGTCCCACGGTTCTCTCTGGTGGCATGCTCCATGAAGGTTCCGAAGATGTGGGGGAGACCTCCGGAGTCACAGTCCCGATGGACTCCCTGCCGGATGCCCGGGAACGGCCCCCCCGTGAGGTAAACCGGTCCGGGTGCGGTGCGTGTCTGAATCCCACCGCAAACCGTTTGTATGCCCCGTTCCCATCATATACGATGGAGTCCCTGCTGGCATCTCCCGAGTTCCAGATGATGCTGCTCCTCTTCTTTGCCCTCGGGGGGTACCTGGTGGCTTCCCGGATCAACCAGTCGGCGGTGATCGGGCTGATTCTCGTGGGCCTCATCGTGGGACCCAGCTTCCTGGGCCTCATCACGTACACGGATTTCGTGAGCAGCCTCGCACACTTGGGGGCGGTGATCCTTCTCTTCGTTATCGGGTTCGAGTTCAACATCCGCGAGATCGCACAGCCGAGGAACGCGCTCATCGCCCTGGTGGGGGTGATCCTGCCATGGATCGGCGGCTGGTGGATCTCGCTCCTCTTCGGCTATGATTCCCCGACTGCCATCTTCATCGGGATCGCCCTCACCGCCACCTCCATCGCCATCACGGCACAGGTGCTGAAGGAGCTGGGCAAGCTCCAGACCGAGGCCGCGAAGGCCATCATCGGCGCTGCAGTGATCGACGATGTCCTGGGGCTCATCGCCCTCTCCGTGGGCACCGAAGTGGTCACCGGTTCCGTCTCGGCCTCCGCGATCCTGTTCACGACCGTCACGGCGTTCGCGTTCATCGGGATCGGGATCGCATTCGGAATGTTCGTGGTCAGCAGATTCCTGGTCCGGCTGGATGAAACCCCCTTCGTGCAGAAATTCCCGGAGTTCATCTTCATCTTCGCCATGATGCTTGCGTTCCTCTATGCCATCGGCGCCGAACTGGTGGGGCTCTCGGGCATTGTCGGTGCGTTCATCGCAGGGGTCTCCTTCGAGAACGTGAAGCTCCGCCACAGCAGGGACCCCAAGGAAGGGGCAGAGTACCTCCGGATCATCTTTGCCGCCATCTTCTTCATCTCCCTCGGGATCATCGCCGATTTCCACGCCCTCACTGCTGAGACCGTGGTGTTCCTGGCGGCCCTCACCGTGGTTGCCATCCTGACCAAGCTGATCGGGTGCGGTCTCCCCGCGAGGCTCAGCGGACTGTGCACAAAGGATGCCCTGATCGTCGGTTTCGGCATGGCCCCCCGGGGCGAGGTGGCCATGATCGTGGCACTGATCGGGCTTGACATGGGGGTCATCGGCCAGGACATCTTCGTGGTCCTCGTCCTGATGAGCCTGTTCACCACCCTGATCACCCCCATCGTGTACCGGAACTGGTTCTACAAGGAGGAATACTGCACGTACGGGGGAGAGGTGCCGTCCCCCGCGGAAGCGAAGTAAGAAGCGGGGTGAACCCCCTCTTCCCACATTCCCCGCCCCATCTGACAAAATCCGGGAACTGGGCGTATCCTTTTCGCCCGGGAGATGTCCGGAGCAACCGGTGAAACGTATGATCGGCGAGATGATCGGAGAACTGACCGGGAAAGTCGTCGGACAGCGCATCGTCCACCATCACGGCGGGCCGCTGAAGCTGGAAAGGACCATAGAGTCGAAAGGAAAGATCCTGGGAAACGAGGTATCATTCCTGGCTACGACCTGGGCCATGGAACGACCCCAGGGGGGGATGTTCGTAAAGGGGCACGGGGTCATGATGACAAAAACGGGGGATACAGCGGAACTCCATGGCTCCGGGATCAGCATCCCTGGCAAAGGCCAGGGCATGAACGTCCGTGGAATCCGGTACCTCCAGACGAAATCAGCGGCGTTGAGCCGGCTCAACAACGTGGCGCTCGTCTTTGAGATCGAGATCACTCAGGACGGGACGTATCACGATAAATGGTGGGAATGGAAATAGGACTCTCCCCCCCTTTTTCACGATCACGGGGTTGAGATCCGGTACCGGATCAACAGGGAAAGCCGGTCCCGGACCGCGTTGGGAATCGATCGCTTCCGGTCGATAGACTCCGGGACTTCAGGGAATTTCCGTTTTCATGGATGGCCGTACCCGCGGGTAACGGATGAACCGGGCAATAAAAAATGTCAGTGGGAGTACCCACCCCTTGGGGTGGGGGTGGTTCCTGTCGGGGTCGGGTTCGGGACAACCCGGCAGGTCCCGCTGACACATCCGCGGTGGCCGGCCCCGCAGTCGATGGGGCCCTCGCAGCTGGCGGTACAGGCAACGTTGCAGACCCCCTTGAAGGCCCTGTTGATGCAGCTCGTTGGGTGGCAGCACTGGGCCGGGACACAGTCGGAGTTCACGGTGCAGGAAGCCTGATCGACCATTGGAGTGGGCGTCGCCGTGACGATCGCGGTCGTTGTCAGAGGGGGGGTTGCCGTGGGAGTGGGTGTGGGAGTTCCCCACTGCGAGGGCATGGTGGCGCACCCGGCTGCAAGGGCCAGGATGAATGCGAGAGACAGCACCATGAAGAAGGGTACAGGGGAAGATTTCAGTCGTGCCATGGAGCCCGGATGGGTCCAGTCGGATGAGAGAGATATCCTCACCTTTCAGGATCTGCAGCTTCCGGATCCCGGATACCGCCACCCGATATGCCGGTGCATATCCCTCATGTAAAAAAAAGTGTTCGTTAGTATCCCCCGCCGCCACCGGGAGAGACTGCCGATACCGGCACCAGCTTCCAGACCTTTCCCGTGGCAAAGGTGGGATCCGGCCCCGATCTCTCGCTGGTCAGGACATAGAGCTCACGGCTGCTGTCCTCCCCGAATCCCCGGATGAAGCCATTGACCCGCAGGTTGTTCATCCCGCTGATGGAGATCTCGGCTCCGCTCCACATCCGGTTGTCAGAGGCGGTGAGTGCTGCCACCGAATTCGGATACATGTCGATGGACGACCCGGAAGGCGGGGTGGCCACGAGGAGTAAGCCGTTCCCGCTGCTCACCTTCCCGTCGCTCCAGTAGCCGAAGACATACTTCCCCTGGAGGGTGGGGAGGGCGCTTCCCCGGTACAGGTGGCCGCCGACAATGGTGAGACCCAGGTCATGGCCTCCCTCGAAGATGGGGCCGATCAGGGGTTCTCCCCGGGACCCGGTGGTGGCGCAGGCCGGTTTCGGCGCCGTGTTGTCCGACGGGTTGAAGCAGTGGGTCCCTTCCCGGATGTTCCACCCGTAGTTGCCACCCGGAAGAACGATATGCACGGACTCGAAGAGGCGCTGGCCTGCCTGGGCCACCAGGTACCGGTGGCTATCCCCTGCATCGAAGGAAGCGAAGGCCGGGTTCCGGAACCCGGATGCGTAGATCTCGGGGGGAATGGCCGGATCGTTCACGAACGGGTTGTCGGCCGGGATACCGTACTCCTTCCCGGCAGCCCGGGTATCCACGTCGATCCGGAGGACCTTCCCCAGGATCTGGGTCATGTCCTGCCCGTTGCCGATTTCCGGTGTGTGCCCGGTCCCCGTGTCATCCGCCCTTCCCCCGTCCCCCAGGGGGAGGTAGAGGTACCCGTCGGGTCCAAACCGGATCT
>JAJRDF010000094.1 GCA_028678555.1 Methanomicrobiales archaeon | reverse complement strand
ATTGGATTATCCGACGGGAAGCTATGGATGGAATCAGCTGCAGCCGGGGCGGCGGGGGAGGCTTCCACCCGTAGTTCACAGCGCCCGGTAGTATCTGCACCATTGCCGCACCGGGCATTCCGGGCACCGCGGCTTCCTGGCCGTGCAGAGCGTGCGCCCGTGGGTGATGAGGAGGCCGTTCACCCTTCCCCAGACAGACCGGGGGAAGAGGGCCAGGAGATCCTTCTCCACCCGGTCCGGGTTCTTCCCGTCCGAGAGACCGATGCGGCGAGCGATGCGGAAGACATGGGTATCGACGGCGATCCCCGCGTCCCTGCCGCAGGCGGAGAGCACGATGTTTGCGGTCTTCCGGCCCACGCCGGGGAGGGTGAGGAGCTCTTCCATCGTCAGCGGAACATGCCCACCGAACCGGTCAGTGAGCGTCCGGGAGGCGGCGATCAGGTGGCTGGCCTTGGCATGGTAGTACCCCGTCGGCCGGATGATCCGTTCCAGATCCTCTGTCCCTGCAGCGGCCAGTGATGCCGGATCTGGGTACCGGGAGAGGAGATCCGGCATGATGGCATCCACCTGCCGGTCCGTGGTCTGGGCGGAAAGGATCGTGGCCACGAGCACCGGGAACGGATCCTCACAGGTGGGATAGTCCTCCACTGCCTCCGGGTAGCGGCGGGCCAGGGTCCGGAAGATCCTGCAGGCGGCTCGGGTGTCCATGACGATGGGGTAGGGCAGATTCGAACTGCCGTCCGGGCGTCCCAAACGCCCGAGGATGGACCAGGCTACCCTACTACCCCGGTACCAGCTCAGGAGTGGGCAACAGTTCCTGATAGAGGTATCGTATCGGGATTTTTCCAGCAGGAATAGAGGTATCGTATCGGGGCAATTCCCGCGGGAAGTGGGGTATCGTACGGGTGCGTTTCCCGCAGTACGAGGTATCGCGGGAGGGCTACTCCAGCGGGAACGGTGATTTCTTCCCTGCGGTGACGAGGGTGCCCGAAAACTCCCCCTCAAGGATAGCCTGCCGGAGGATCGCCGGGTCTCTCCCGTCAAGCACTGCCAGGGGGACGCCACTCCTCTCGAGGATCCTGGCCGCCACCATGTCAAAGACCGTGCTCTCACCGGCCTTCAGCCGGTCCACGGAGAGGATGTCCCGGAGCCGGGCTGGCGTCAGCCGGTCCTGGCGCTTTGCCCGGGGCTCCTTCTTCGGGTCGGCGCTGTAGATCGCATCCACGGAGGTGGCGTTCACCAGGAGATCTGCACGGATCCGCTCGGCGAGGAGCGCCGCCACCGCATCGGTGGTCTGGCCCGGGATGACCCCGCCCATGACCACGATCTTCCCGCAGGAGGCATACCCCGCCGCCTCGTCGTAGGTGGTGGCGATCCGGGGATAGGCCGCCTCCCCCAGGGCCCCGGCCAGCAGGGTGGCGTTGAGCCGGGTCACGAGGATCCCCAGGTCGTCCGCGGTACCGTCGTCGATGCCGAGCTTCCTCGCCGCGGTAATGTACCGGCGGGCTTCCCCTCCCCCGCCAACCACGACGGCAAGGCGGTGCCGGCCGCTGATCTCCGCAAGAACGGACGCATACCCGGTGATGCGGTGCGATTCCAGATCCGGTACCAGCACCGAGCCGCCCAGGGAGAGCACGATCCTCTTCATCAAACCCAGCTATTATCCCCATGGCGGATAAAGAGTTCTCCCATGCTCTGCTGTCCTTCCTGCAAATCGGCGGAGATCTTCGTGGAGACCGGAGGTTTCACCGGCATGATCTACCGGTGCAAGCGGTGCGGGTACCGCGGGGCCCTGGTGGTGGAGGTAGACGAGGACATCCCTGAGGCGGAGAGGAAAAAACGGGAGGACGGGTAGGCCGCGGACATCCTGGGGATCCCGTGGGTGTTTCCCCTGTTCCGTATCGACAGGAATCCATGTGATCCCTCCGCGGGAGCACTCCCAGGAGACTCCTCCCGGACCGCTCCCGCCGCGACGCATCGGGTGGCAGCAATACGGAATATCGGGAAATGTCTTTTCGGGCACTACTACCGGGACGCTCCTGGAGGGCTCCCGCCCCCCGCCGCGTGGGCGCCCCCTCCGCGGTTGACCGGATCGCTGCGCTTCGGTTTTCCTGACAGAAGAGGACCATCCTCTCGCCGCGGAGGAGGGGCCGGGAGGGGGCTGGCCCCCTCCCGTCTGTGCTCCCCGGGACCCGCCTCGTTTCACGGACTGCGGTGTACCCAAACCTTCATCTCCCCCTCCGTTGCTCCCTTCACCGGTGAAGCCTGTGGCAGCGCCCAAGAACCTTGGAGAACTGATCTATACCTATGACAACGCGGCGGGAGAGGCCCTCGGCAAGCGCGAGAGCCACACCCCGAAGATTGAAGCCCCCGCGAAGGTGAAGCCCGACCAGGTCTTTGACCTGAAGGTCAGCGTGGGCCCCCATCCGAACACCGTCGAGCACTCCATCCGCTGGATGGCGATCTACCTGTACGAGGAGGGCCGGGCCTTCAACCCGGTGATCCTCTCCAACGTCTCCTTTGTACCGGTCACCACCCAGCCCGAGGTGATCCTGAAGCTGAAGCTCGCAAAGGGAGGGGTGATCCACGCCGTGGAGTACTGCAACCTCCACGGCCTCTGGTCCGGGAAGAAGGAGATTACGGTCGGCTGATCGTGACCGGCACGGAGTCCAGCGGCCGTCAGGGGATTGCCGGACTAGGTACCGGTGTACCCGTCCACCGCGGACCCGGTGTCTGGAGTAGGGAAATATGGAGGGGGAAACCGACACACCCGTCGTACGGGACCTGATGCAGGACTTCGCAGCAGGCACGGGACTTGATCCGGTCTCCCCCCATCCACACCGGTATCTCTGGACTGATGCGTTCGCGGTGTGCACCTATCTGCAGATCTTCCGGCAATCCGGCGATGCCAGGTACCGTGACCTGGCGCTGCGCCTGGTGGACCAGGTGCATCACACCCTCGGGCGCCACCGGGAGGATGACCCGCGCCAGGGCTGGATCAGTGGACTCTCAGACGGGGAGGGCTGGCTGCACCCCACGGCAGGCGGCCTGCGGATAGGGAAACCCCTCCCGGAGCGCAGGACCGATGAACCACCGGACGAACGCCGGGAATGGGAACAGGACGGCCAGTACTACCATTACCTGACCCGGTGGATGCACGCGCTGAACCGGGTGGCGGCCGTCACCCGCGATCCCGTGTACCTCCGCTGGGCCCTTGAGCTGGCCCGGGCAGCCCATGCGGCGTTCACGTACCAGCCGTCTGACGGCGGACAGAAGCGGATGTACTGGAAAATGAGCATTGACCTCTCCCGCCCCCTGGTCCGTTCCATGGGCCAGCACGATGCCCTGGACGGGTACGTCACGTACCACCTGCTCCAGTCGGCGGCGGTGCGGTGGGGTGACGGCCCGACGCCTCCCGATCTCCGAAGGGAAATCAGGGACCTGGCCGGTATCTGCCGGGGCGGAGCGTGGGTCACGGAGGATCCGCTGGGTATCGGCGGCCTCCTCTCCGACGCGGCCTGGATCTCCCGGATGATACCGGCGGAAGACCGGTACAGAAACCTGCTGGAGCATGTCCTGGAGGCGGTGCTCACTGGGCTGGGGATCTTCTCTGAAAGCGGCTGCCTGCAGCTCCCTGCCGGTCAACGCCTTGCCTTCCGGGAGCTGGGCCTTGCCATCGGTCTTGCCGGCGTGGAGAGAATGCATGCCGGGATGCGAACGAATCCTGGGCAGTATGGCAGGGACAGTACCATTCCGCACCAGCTCCGTTCGCTGACCGCGTACCTGCCCATGGGTCGTGCCATCCTCCAGTTCTGGCTCGATGACAAACACCGGGAGGCACGCACATGGACCGACCACCGGGAGATCAACATGGTGATGCTGGCCACCGCCCTGGCCCCCGGTGATTACCTCTCGATATGACAGGACCGCCTCCGGTCCCTGCGGATCCATCTTTTATATCCCGGGATCCCAGTACCGGTCAGCGGATGAAGGCAGAGGGGAAAGAAAAGGAGAGGATCGGCCCTGCGACGGGGGAAGGGCTCCACGAGGCCCGTCAGTATGCAAAGGAGGAGGACCGGTTCGTCCGGTGCTCGGTCTGTAGCCACCGCTGCAGAATCAAGGACGGGGGCCACGGGATCTGCGGAGTCCGGATCAACCGGGGGGGCACCCTCTATGCTGCCACCTACGCGAAGATCTCCTCGGAAGCGGTGGATCCCATCGAGAAGAAACCCCTCTTCCATTTCCTCCCCGGGTCCCTCTCCTACTCCCTGGGCTCGGTGGGGTGCAACTTCCGGTGCGAGCACTGCCAGAACTGGCACATCTCCCAGGCCACGCTGGATGACGGGCTCCTCCACCCCCTCTCCCCGGAGGAAGGGGTGGCCCGGGCCCTGGCGTCGGGGAGCCGGTCCATCTCCTGGACCTACAACGAGCCCGTGATCTGGCATGAGTACCCCCTGGACATGGGGGCGCTCGCCCGGGAGCGGGGCCTCGGCACCATCTATGTGACGAACGGGTACATCACCGAGGAGGCCCTCCGGGAGCTCGCCCCGATGCTCCAGGCCTGGCGGGTGGATCTCAAGGCATTCAACGACGAATTCTACCGGAAGACCTGCAGGGCACACCTGGAACCGGTGCTCTCTGCAACGGAGCTGGCCCACAAACTCGGGATGCACGTCGAGACGGTGACGCTTGTCATCCCCGGCCTGAATGACTCCATGGAGGAGATGGAAGGCCTGATCCGGTGGGTGCTGGACCACCTGGGGCCCGACACCCCGATGCACTTCTCCCGGTTCCACCCGGACTACCGGATGCGGGACCGGGGGGCAACTGCCGTCGCCACCCTGGAGCGGATCTACGCGAGGGCACGGGAGATGGGGCTCCGGTTCCCGTACCTGGGGAACGTCTTCGGCCACCGGTTCGAGCACACCTGGTGCCCGAAGTGCGGAGCGCTCCTGATCGAGCGGACCGGCTTCTCCACCCGGTTCGTGGACCTGGCCGATCACCGGTGCGGGAAGTGCGGGGAGGCGATCCCCTATGTCAGCGACCCCGGGCGATGAATCCCGGGCCCCTCGGTTCGTGGCGGACCGGATGCTGGGCCCCCTGACCCGTTACCTCCGGTTCATGGGTTACGACACCCTCTCGGCGAGCGCATTCGCTGAGGGAAATACCCGGGAGGATACCCTGCTCCTCTCCCTCGCGGAGGGGGAGGACCGGATCCTCCTCACCCGCGACCGGGAGCTGGCGCGACGGGCAGGCGCCGGGGCGGTCCTGATCCGGTCCGAGCGGGTGATGGAGCAGGTGCAGCAGCTCCACTCCCTGGGGCTCATCGAACCGGATCTCACGATGGACCGGTGCGGCCTCTGCAACGGCATGCTGCGCCCCGCATCGACGGAGGAGGTGGAGTCGTGCGGCTATGCCCCACTCCGACGGGAGGACCTGGCGTTCTTCTGGTGTGAAGGGTGCCGGAAGCTCTACTGGATGGGATCCCACGGGCGGAACCTGAAGGAGGACCTGGACCGGCACCTCCGGCGTCCATCCGAAAGTCCACGGTGAGATCCTCCATGCGGCACCTTTAATGGCCGCGAGGGACCACCACCCGGTATCCCGCTTCACCGGGAAGGAACGAGACAATATGACTGGTACGGTTACCCCCCGAATCCTGGCTGTCCTGGCCATTGCCATCGCCCTCGCGTTCTGTGCAGGGTGCACCACCACGCCCGCCCCGCAGACAACGGTGCCCCCCACGACTCCTGCCGCTTCAGGCACTCCCGCCCCCGGCGCCACGACCCCTGCGTCGGGCTGGGTGCTCTACACCTCACCCAACTACGGCTATTCCATCTCGTACCCGGCATCGTGTACCGCCCGGGAGGAGAACGGGGGCGCCACGGTGACCTTCACCTCCCCTTCCGAGGGCCCCTCCGACAAATACCGGGAGAACCTGAA
>JAJRDF010000093.1 GCA_028678555.1 Methanomicrobiales archaeon | reverse complement strand
AGGAGAAGCTGCAGGAGTGTGTCGGGGTCAAGGGATTCCGGCAGCAGCTGCTGGCAGCGCTGGACCATCCCGAGGTCAGGGCGAAGCTCGGGAAGGTCCGGGGCAAGTAATTCCTTCCACGCCTTCTTTTTCCCACCGCCCGTCGCCAAACGGGATGCTTCCCCCGGGTAATTTAAAGAGCTTCCAGTGGAAATCTGACACCACAGTATGGCACCATCCGAGAACTGCGGCCTTTCCCTGACCTGCGAGGACCGGCCCGGCGTGCTCAGGGACATCGCCGCGGTGATGGCCGACCACCAGGTCAACATCCAGATGGTCCAGCAGTCCATCATCCCGTCGGGGCCCCAGAAAGGGTGCGCATCCCTCTATTTTGAACTGGAGAACGGGGACGACTGGGGGAGGCTCACGTCCGATCTCCTGAACCTGCCCACGGTCGTGGATGTGGTCACCTACGCCCCCTTCTCCCGGATCTTCGGGTCCCGTGTGATCATCATAGGCGGCGGTGCGCAGGTAGCGCAGGTGGCCATGGGAGCCGTCAACGAGGCTGACCGTCACAACATCCGGGGCGAGCGGATCTCGGTGGATACGATCCCTCTCGTCGGAGAGGAGGACCTGACCCAGGCAGTGGATGCCGTGGTCAGGCTCCCGCGGGCCTCGATCCTGGTTCTGGCAGGATCCCTGATGGGGGGATCCATCTCCGAGGCCGTGGACCGGGTGCGGGTCGCGGGTATTCCGGTGATCGCGCTGAAGATGGCGGGATCGGTCCCTGATCACGCGGACCTGGTGGTGACGGATCCCATCCAGGCGGGCGTCTTTGCCGTCATGCACGCCAGCAAGCTGGCCCGGTTCGATATCAGCCGGGTGCGCGGACAGGAATTCTGAATGGACCAGATCGCCCAGGCCGTCCTCGTGCTCCAGCGGGATGGCCTTGTCGTCTATCCCACCGACACGGTCTACGGTCTCGGTGCCGACGCCTTCTCCGAGGATGCCATCCGCCGGGTCTACGAGGCCAAGGGGCGCCCCCTCTCCCAGCCCATCTCCATTGCCGTCGCCGACGTGGAGATGGCCCAGGCCGTGTCCTGCATCGATGATACTGCCGTCGGGATCATGGAGCGCCTCCTCCCCGGACCCGTGACGGTGGTTCTTCCGGCAAAGACCTGCCTTCCCGAGATCCTCACCGGTGGTACTGGATTCATCGGGATCCGGATCCCTGCCCACCCGGTTCCGGAAGCCCTCACCCGGATGCTGGACGGTCCCATCACCGCCACCAGTGCCAACCTGCACGGCGACAGGGACCCGGCCACCACGAACGATGTCCGGGTGCCCCATGACCTGATGATCGAGGGGGGGAAACTCCCGGGCACGCCTTCCACCGTCGTGGACCTGGTGCACCGGCGCATCCTCCGCCAGGGCGAGGGGTGGCGCCGGGTGGAGGCGGTGCTCTCCGCACCGCGGTGAGGCGGACCGATGCAGCCCATCCGGCTCCGGGACTTCATCATCGACCGCGATGACTGGATCTACTCCGTGGCCGCCTATGACAACGCAGAACGGATCGGCGGGATTCTGCGCTACATCCCGGATCCGTCCGGTGAACGGTGTTCCCGGGATGGTACTCGCTACCGGAAGCTGGAGTTCGACGAGGCGTACGACCTGATCCGGAGGGAGAAACCTGCCTATCTGGACCGGATCCACCGGGTGCCCGCAGGCGACGTGGCGACGGTGAAGAAACCCGAGGTGGAGCTGCCCCGCATCGCCGCCCGGGACCGGCGCGTCCGCTCGCTGGTCCGGCTCTTCTCCCTGCCGCGAGGTTCCCTGGGGTGCACGGGCTCACGCCTGGTGGGCCTGGAGGCAGAATCGTCGGACATCGACCTGGTGGTCTACGGGTCAGTGTTCCCTGCCGCATGTGAACGGCTCCGGCAGCTCATCGCAGCCGGTACCGTGCAGGATCTCTCGGAGGAGATGTGGCGGACCGTGTACCGGAAACGGAGCCCGGAGCTCCCCTTCGACGAGTTCGTCCTCCATGAACTGCGGAAGTGGAACCGGGGAGAGATCGGAGGCACGTACTTCGACCTTCTCTATACCCGGTCCTATGACGACCTCGGGACGGTACCCGTGGGCGCCGGCACCGTGCTGGGACCCCGGACCATCCGGGCGGTGGTGACCGATGCCACCCATGCGTTCGACTCACCCGCGATCTACGGGGTCAGGCACGACGAATTCTCCCGTATTCTCTCCTTTACCCATACCTACAGCGGCCAGGCCCTCCCGGGAGAGGTGGTGGAGGCCCGGGGCGTTGCCGAACGGCACGGGGAGGAGACCTGGCTCGTGGTGGGTACCACCCGGACCGCAAAAGGGGAGTGGATCCGGTCCCGGACACTTCTTGAGAACACCACAGACTTCCGGTAACCGGTCCTATCCCCGCAGCCGGCGGGAGAGGGGGGCTATCGGGGGGTTGCACCGTTCCTGCTGGCCGCACCGGTCGCACGGGGCCCGATGCGGTTTCCGGGGGATCCCCCCGGAGAGGACCCGGCGTGCCAACTCCATGGCCCGGAGCATCCCTCTCCTGTCCCCGGGCTGGATGCTGCAGGTGCGGAGATTTCCGGAAGGGATGTACTCCACGTACCCTGTCCCCACCTCCACGCCCAGCGTCTCGGCCAGGCAGGCGGCATAGGCGGCCACCCGGATACGGTCGGCGCCGTGAACACCCGCTGCAGGGGCTTCCGAGGAACGGGTGATGGCAAAAGCAGGACCATCATCAAAGAACTTGTCCACCCTGCCCGCGATTCCCAGGCGGGGGGAGGAGACAGCCAGGTCCGTCTCCGAGGGCCGGGGCCAGGACTCCTGCCGGCACCGCTCCACGCAGTCATCTGAAAAGATGCGCATCGCCGGTTCGATGCCCGGGGATACCGTCCGTATCTCCTCCCAGATCCGGTCCGCATCCAGGGTGGTGCCCAGGTGGAGGGAGATCTGCTTGCAGACGGTATACCGCGGGGACTCCGCATGCGGGCTGTCCCGCTCCAGGTAGAACCGTACAGGGCAGAACCGGGCGGAGAGTATCTGGGATACGCTTATCCGCGGTTCCACGGTCCCCCCATCCCCGCCATTCCGGTTCCCCTCATGTCATCCCCTCTTTCCCCTCCAAGAAACCTTATCGGGAGAGGCGGCGAACCTGAGACTATGACCGGCCCGAGAGAACTCCAGGTGCAGGTGCCGCAGGACCTGGACCCCGTGTACAGCAACCGCATCCAGATCGCCTACAAGGAGGATGAGTTCACGTTCATGTTCCTCCACGAGATCCCGGGGATCAACCAGGCCCGTGCCAAGGCCATCGTCTCCATCTCCCCCCGTCACGCGAAGAGCCTGATGGAGGTGCTCTCCAACTCGGTCCGGGACTACGAGGGAAAATTCGGGAAGATCGAGCCTGCCGCATCCCCCACCCCCACCGACCAGGTGACGATGCGGGGCTACTCCTGACCCGTTTTTCTCTTTTCTAGAGCCGGAACTCGACCTTCTTCTTCTTCGGGTCGATCTGGTAGTTCTTCGGGTGATCCAGGATATCCAGGGCGTTCACCTTCATGTCCACCAGCTGGCCGAAGGAGAGGTAGAGGTTCTCCTCCTCCCCCCCCTCCTTCCAGAACACGTTCACTCCGTCCCCCAGGCGCTTCGATCCGCTGAGCTGATACATATCCGTCTCCTTGCTCCCTGAGGTTCATGAAGTTTGCCATTTCAGGCAAAGAATGAGAAGTGGCCTGGTATGAGAGGGATCCACTGAATGCTCCGACAGAATTTGAGGTACCTTCCCTCCAGGAGGTGGATTCACGGGCAAATACGGGAGGGGGCTGCTCGCCCCCTCCCAATCCCACCCCCGACAAGAGGATGGACCGCAACGTCGGTATTTTCCCGGAGTTGGTCCAATTCGGATCAACCGGCGGGGGTGCCCACGCGGCGGGGGCGGTGAGCCCCCGGGAGCGTCTCACCAGGACGCAGGATATGGATGAAGCCGACCAGAGGACATCAGGAGAACCAGCTGCAGGGGCGGCGGGGGCCTCAGGGCGCACCCTGCAGGGTGAAGCGGATGGCGGCCCCATGCCCGGGCTGGCCGGGAACGCGATCGCCTGCCCGGATCTCCCCACCGTAGTGTACCACGAGCATCCGGGTGATGTACAGGCCCAGGCCCCTGCCGCTCTTCCGGGAGGGCCCACGCTGGAACCGGTGGAATATCTTCGGTTTCAGGTCATCAGGGATGCCGGGACCATTGTCACTGACCTCCACATCCACCCATTCACCGTTCTCCCGGACCGAGATCCAGACCTCCACCTTCGGGCCCCCGAACTTGACGGCGTTCCCTATCAGGTTGGTGAAGATCTCGGGGAGAAGGTCGTCGGCCAGTACCCGGGCGGAGGTCCCCGTGAAGTGGACCGTGGCCGAGGGAAAGTGGCCCACCTCAGACTGGATGACCGGCTCGAGCGCCACCGGGCGAATGGTGCCGCCACCCTCCTGGATCCTCCGGATGGTGGAGACGTTCTTGATGATCTCCACCGACTGCCGGACCAGGATCTCCAGCCGCTGGGCAAAGTCCCGGTTCTTCCCCTCACCCAGCTCGGCCAGGATCTGGGCGTATCCCAGCGCGGCGGTGTTCACGTTATTGATGTCGTGGGCCATGATGTCCAGGTACAGGTTTGCTTTCTGGTAGGCCGTCTCCAGCTCCTGCTGCAGGAGGGCCCGGTTCACCGCGGCACCGATGGCTTTTCCTATGGACTCCAGCATCGCCTGCTCGTCCGGGGGGAAGGTCCGCTTCCGGGTGGACCCCAGGCAGATGGCCCCCAGCACCCGGGACTCGGCGACAAGCGGGATCAGGGTGGAGGAGATGATCCCCGCCCCTGCAGCGAATGGAGCACTGCTGCAGTCCACGCCAAAGAGGGGGAGGCCGCCGGCCAGCACCCTCTGGAGGGGTTCCCAGGCGGAACCCTGGACCTCCGTCTCCCCCGGGATCCGGTCCGGAAGACCTGTCCGGAACGCGAGATTCGGCTGCCCGCTCTTCTGGTCCACCAGGAAGACAGCCGCCATCGAGAATCCGAAGAGGTCCACGGTTTTCATGGCAGCGGTGCGCAGGATGTCATCCAGCGTCTGGACCGACGTGGTGGCACCGATGATCTCATTCATGATGGAGAGTTCCCGGTTGTGCCGGCGGATCTCCCCCTCGGCCTTCTTCTGGTCGGTCACGTCCCTGACCGACTCGATGGCCCCCACCCTTCTCCCGGTGGCATCATAGAGGGGGGACGCCTTGACGAACAGGAAGGCTCCCCTCCCGTGATACACCTGGGGTACGCAGACCTCTGCAAAGATGGTCTCCCCCTTCCGCTCGAACTTCTCGTAGAGGGCCTCCGCCTCCCGGTACGCCTGCCCGAGGAGATCGATGAGGATCGGGCGCTTCTCTCCATAGAACGGCACCGCGTAGGCGAAGTCGCCCATCCCCAGGATCTCCTCCTTCCGGACCCCGGTCATCTCCTCGATGGCCCTGTTCCAGGCGATCACCCTTTTTTCCGAGTCGATGACGAACGTGGGGTCAGGCAGGAACTCGATGATCCCCTGCAGCTTCTCGTTCGTCAGCCGGAGGAGATCCTCGGTCTCCTTCTGCCGGGTATTGTCAATGGCCGTGAAGATGGCCAGGTCCTCCGCGAACCTCCCTGACGAGACCAGCACGGAGAGGATCTTCCCGTCCTTCGCCTGCAGCTGCATCTCGCTCTCCGCCACGGTGGATCCCTCCGATATGCGGGTGAAGAACGGGGAGAGGGACGCGCCATTGCGCACAATCTCATGGAACGGCCGTCCCGTCAGTTCTTCCCGGGAATAGCCCAGCATCGCGGCAAAGCGGGGATTCACACCCTGGATCGTCCGGCTTGAGAGCCGGATCAGGCAGATGCCGGCATTGGAACTGTCAAAGATCCCCTGGTACCGC
Source organism: Methanomicrobiales archaeon (assembly GCA_028678555.1). Taxonomy (GTDB): domain Archaea; phylum Halobacteriota; class Methanomicrobia; order Methanomicrobiales; family JACTUA01; genus JAJRCY01. The sequence goes on along the minus strand of JAJRDF010000093.1, from coordinate 20 downwards.
AGCTGCTCTTCCCGGACACG
>JAJRDF010000092.1 GCA_028678555.1 Methanomicrobiales archaeon | reverse complement strand
CTCTCCGGCCACGGCAACCTGGATCTCGCCGCCTACGACGACTACTTTGCCGGGAAACTCTCGGACTTCGAGTACCCGGACAGCAAGATCAGGGAGTCCCTCACCCGCCTCCCGAAGGTCGGGTGACATCTCCCTATTTTTCCCGGCCACCCGGGCTCACCATTAAATCCCCGCCTTCCGACAGTACCACTGTGACCATGCAGGATCGGTTCACCGGCTGCCTGATGGGGGCGGCCATCGGGGACGCGCTTGGGATGCCCAACGAGGGAAACCCGGTCAACCTGAAGCGCTCGGCCTGCGAATTCCGCAGGGCCTGGCGGGGGCATCCCAACGACGCGCTCCAGGCCGGCCAGTACACGGACGACACCCAGGTGATGCTCCTCGTCGCAGAGCTCGTGGCCGGGCGGAAATTCACCACGGACCGGTACGCCCGGGCCCTCCGGGACCTGTACCGGGACGAACTCCTCCGGTTCCCGGACGGGGCGGTCCAGTCCGCCTGCCAGCACCTGCTGGGGGGGAAGATGGAGGGGGCCGGTGTCCTCTCCACGACAGCAGGGTGCGTTCCGGTGGCGGTTCCCTTCGCCCTCTCCTCCCCTGACCCGGTGGAGGTGAGGGAGCGGATCGCCATCGCCTGCAGCGTGACCCACACCCATCCGGCCGCCATCGCCGCGGCCACCACCGTGGGCATGCTGCTGCACCATGCACTGCACGGGTCTCCCGAGGCCCTTTCCCTGGCCCGGGACGTGGCCGCCACCGAGGATCAGGACCTGGGGGAGAAGATCCGGAACGCGCTCGCCCGGGAAGCGGAGGGGATGCCGCTGGAACGGGCCATCACCCTCACGGGAAACGACGTCTCGGTCTTCCAGACGCTGCCCCTTGCCTTCTTCCTCGCAGCGCGGTACGCGAATGCGGCTGATCTCCTGGTGGCCGCTGCCCACGTGGGGGGCAATTCCGACACCATCGCCTTCATCTGCGGGGCCTACGCGGGGGCCCGGGACGGTCTGCCTGCTCTCCCCGCGAATCTCGTGGAAACAGTGGAGAACAGGCAGCGGATCGTGGTTCTGGGCCAGATGCTGCAGGAAATCCACGACAAAAAGCCTTAACTTTTCTCGTTCACATCATATGCTATGCAAATTGCGATCATCGGGGCCTCCGGGTATACCGGCGGCGACCTGATCCGTCTGCTGCTCACCCATCCGAAGGCCGAGGTGACCGTCGCCACCTCGCGGAAGCTGGCGGGCAAACCCGTGGTCTCGGACCAGCCCCACCTGAAGGGCCTGACCGACCTCGTGTTCACGAACCCGGACGTGGACACACTGGACGCGGACCTGGCGTTCCTTGCGGTGCCCCATACGGCGGCCATGCAGTACGCGGGAAAGCTGCTCCAGCGGGGGATCCGGGTGGTGGACCTCTCCGCCGACTACCGGCTGCCGAAGGACGTGTACGAGAAGACGTACGGCGTCACCCACACGGACTACTTCGAGATGCCCTACGGCCTCTGCGAGCTGCACCGGAAGGAGGTCCGGGGTGCGAAAGCCGTCTCCAACCCGGGCTGCTTCCCCACGGGGGCGACGCTGGCCGCGGCCCCCCTCGCAAAGCATGCGAAAGCGGTGGTCTTTGACTCCAAGACGGGTGTTTCCGGCGCAGGAAACACTGCATCGGCCACCACCCACTACCCTTCGGTCGCTGACAACGTGGGGGCCTACAAGTGGACCACCCACCGGCACCTGGCAGAGATGAAGATGGAACTGGCCCGCCTGGGCTCGAAAGCGCCCTGCTACTTCACCCCCCACCTGGTCCCGGTGAACCGGGGGATCCTGACCACGGCCCACATCCTGCTGGATGGGACCATGGAGCAGGAGGAGGTGGAGAGGATGTACCGGAAGTTCTACGAGAAGGAGTTCTTTGTCCGGTACCAGGCCCCCACGCTGGCGGGAGTCCGGGGATCCAACTTCTGCGACCTCTCCGTCGAGGTGCGGGAGGGGCGGGCCGTCGTGGTCTCGGCCATCGACAACCTGGTGAAGGGGGCCAGCGGGCAGGCGATCCAGAACATGAACCTGATGTGCGGCTTTGACGAGAAGGACGGCCTCCGGGGCGCCGGGGTGCTCCCGTAGGAGGGGAGGATGCGATGAAAGTCCGTGACGTGATGACACGGGATCCGGTCACTGTGACACCCGGGACCACCATCCGGGAAGCGGCGGCGCTCCTGCGGGAGCGGCATATCGGCGGTCTGCCCGTCGTGGAGGGCGGCCGGGTGGAGGGGATGATCACCGAGTCCGATATCATGAGCCTCCTGAAAACAAAGGGGCCCAGCGATGACCTCTGGCTCCCGGCGCCACTGGAGATCCTGGAGGTCCCGGTACGGGAGTACATCAACTGGACCCGCACGAAGGAGGCCCTCTCGGACATCGGCAACCGGCCCGTGCGGGAGGTGATGACCTCCCCCGCCGTCACGGTGGAGGAGGACGTGGAGATCGAGGATGCCGCGTCCCTCATGCTGGACGAGGGGATCGCCCGCCTCCCGGTGGTCCGGGGAGGGAAGCTCGTCGGCATCGTGGCACGGGAGGACATCGTCCGGGGCGTGGCATCGGGCTCCGGGGACAGCGCATGAAATCCATCTGTGCTGTCCAGGGAGTGGAAGCGGCCGGGATCAAGGAGGGGAAGTACGGCCTGGCCCTGGTCCGGGCGTCCGGTACCGCGGCCGCGGTTTTTACCTCGAACCGGGTGAAGGGGGCACCCCTCATCCTGATGCAGGACCGGATCCGGAAGGGCAGGCTGGACGGGATCCTGGTGAACAGCGGCTGCTCCAATGCCTACACCGGCGCAAGGGGCCTCGCCGACGCGCAAGCGATGTGCAGGATCGGGGCCGAATGCCTGGGCTCCGATCCGGAACGGGTTGGGGTGGCCTCCACCGGAGTCATCGGCCGGTACCTGGACCTTTCCCTGATCCGGCGCCAGTGCGGGATGATCGCACCCCGCCTGGCCCGGAGCGGGGAAGGCGAAACCGCCGCCGCGAGGGCCATCATGACCACGGACCTCGTGGAGAAGCACGCGCTGGTCAGGAAGCGGACCTTCACGGTGGCGGGCATCTGCAAGGGGAGCGGGATGATCGCGCCCAACATGGGGACCATGATTGCGCTCCTGTACACCGATGCCCGCATCTCCGCAGGACAACTGCGCACGGCCCTCCGCTCTGCCGTCAGCCGGACCTTCAACCGGGTGGTGGTGGATGGCGACGAGAGTACGAGCGACGTCGCGTTCTGCACGGCCACCGGTCTCAGGGGGAAGCCCTCCTCCGCCGAGTTCGCCTCCGCGCTGGAGGAGTGCTGTCGCTCCCTGGCCCGCCAGGTGGCCATCGATGGCGAGGGGGCCACCAAGCTGATTGAGGTCCGGGTGAGGGGCGCCCCGGATGAGCGCTCCGCCGCCCAGGTGGCCAGGACCGTGGCAGGTTCGCCCCTGGTGAAGACCGCGGTCTACGGCGAGGATCCCAACTGGGGGCGGGTGATCGCCGCCGCGGGGAGGGCCGGCGTGGCCTTCGACCCCGACCAGGTCTCCTTCTGGGTAGGCGGGGGGAAGATGCGGGCACCGATGGTCAAGGAAGGGGTGATCGTGGCAGACCTGAGCCGTGCGAAGGCGGCGATGGGAGGGAACCAGGTGGTGTTTGAGCTGGATCTCGCCGCGGGCGAGGGTGAGGCGACGGCATGGGGGTGTGATCTCACGGAGAAGTACGTGGAGATCAACGGGAGGTACACGACATGAAGCGGGAACAGGTGCTGATGGAAGCACTGCCGTACATCCAGAAGTTCCACGGGAAGACCATTGTCATCAAGCTGGGCGGCCACGCGATGGTGGACCCGCGCATCCTGGAGATGGCGATCCGGGACGCGGTGCTGCTCCGCTACGTGGGCATGAAGGTGGTGCTGGTCCATGGCGGCGGGCCGGAGATCACGAAGAAGATGAAGGCCATGGGCAAGGAGCCCAAGTTCGTGGCTGGCCTCCGGATCACTGACCGGGATACGCTGGAGATCGCCCAGATGGTGCTCGTGGGCAAGATCAATGACGGTATCGTCTCCCTGATCGCCCGCTGCGGTGCCCGGGGGGTCGGCCTCTCGGGGAACGACGGCAACCTGCTGATCGCCCGGAAGATGGACGTCCAGCAGGTGAAGAACGGGGAGGAGCTGCAGGAGGTGGACCTGGGTTTCGTGGGCGAGATCGAACAGGTGGACCCGGCGGTGCTCCATACGCTCCTCGAGAAGGACTACATCCCGGTGGTTGCCCCCATCGCCATCGACCGGGAGGGCAACTCGCTGAACATCAATGCCGATACCGCCGCGGGGGAGATCGCCATCGCGCTGCACGCCTACAAGCTGGTCAACCTGACGGACGTGGACGGTGTCATGGACAGCGACCGCAGGGAGGTCTTCCGGAGGCTCACCGCCACCGAGCTGGACCACATGATCGATGACGGGACCGTCTCCGGCGGGATGATCCCCAAGATCTCGGCATGCCTCCGGGCCGTGAAGCATGGCGTCGCCTATGCCCATGTCCTGAACGGCAACCGGGAGCACAACCTGCTCCTGGAGCTCTTCACTGACGCCGGCGTAGGGACCATGATCTCGGCCTAGAGAACCCCAGATCCTTTTTCCGAGATCCCGCCGCCAGCCCTGGCTGATCCGGGAACGGGAATGGAAGGTGCCAGAGGGATGAAGCGCCGCCACAGGGAGATCCGGGACAATGGCCGAGGGTGAGAAGCGGGCACGGGCCCTTGAGATCATCCTGCTCCTCGGGCTCGTCTCCCTCTGCGGCGATGTCATGTACGAGGGGGCCTGGGCGGTGAGCGGCCCCTTCCTCCTCCTCCTGGGCGGCAGCGCGACGGTCGTCGGCCTGGTCTCCGGCCTGGGGGAGCTCCTGGGATACGGTCTGCGGCTCGCCTCCGGCTACCTGGCTGACCAGACAAGGCGGTACTGGCTCTTTCTGGCCGCAGGCTATGGCATGCTCATCGCGGTCCCCCTGCTGGCATTCGCAGGAAGCTGGGAGATTGCCGCGATGCTCTATCTCGTGGAGCGGATGGGAAAGGGTATCCGGTCCCCCTCCAAGGATGCCATCCTCTCCCATGCGTCCAGCAGGGTGGGGAGGGGATGGGGGTTTGCCCTCCACGAGGCCCTGGACCAGGTGGGGGCCATCGTCGGTCCGCTGGTCTTCACGGCGGTATTCGTTGCAGGGTTCTCGGGCCTGGAAGGGTACCGGGCCGGGTTCCTGGTGCTGGGGGTGCCCATGCTCTTCCTTGCCGCATCGCTCCTGGCCGCACGGATGCGGGCACCGGACCCGGTGCAGATGGAGCTGGGATCCGGCGGGAAGGATGCGGTGCCGGGTAACGGAATCCCGCCGGTGTTCGTTCCCTATGCACTCTTCACTGCCCTCACGATGGCAGGGTTTGTGGCCTTCCCGCTGGTCGCATACCACCTGCGGGCGGCCTCCCTGCTGCCTGAAGCGGTCATCCCGCTCCTGTATGCCCTGGCGATGGGGATGGATGCCGTGGGCGCCCTCCTGATCGGCCGGGCCTACGACCGCTCCGGCCTTGCGGTGCTGGTGGTGATCCCGGTCCTCAACCTGCCCGTGGCATTCCTTGCCTTCCAGGCCACGGAGTTCCCTGCCGCCGCCCTGCCGGCCGCTGCGCTCGCCGCCTCGATCTGGGGAGTCTCCCTGGGGGCACAGGAGACGATCCTGCGGGCTGCCGTCGCGGACATGGTGCCCGTCTCCCGGCGGGGCACGGCCTACGGCATCTTCAACACGGTATACGGAGGGGCCTGGTTTCTGGGCAGCGTGGCCTTCGGCCTCCTGTATGACCGGGATATGATCCCTCTCCTGATCATCATCTCTGCCGCACTCCAGATCCTCTCGGTGCCCGCGGTGCTCCGGGTGATCCCCCGGGGGCCGGATCGGGCTGCAGATTGAACGGCCCCTTCTTCCTGGCGCCGATGGAGATATCTGCCGGAAGAAAGAGATCCAGACAATGCAGCTCGCCAGTTTCCTTTTCGTCGTCCTCCTCTCCCTGCTGGGCCTTTTCCTCCTGGGCAGGGCGTTCCTCACTATGGGAAGGGGGGTGCATGACTCCTTCCCGCTTTCCCGCAGGTCCCTCGTTGCCC
>JAJRDF010000091.1 GCA_028678555.1 Methanomicrobiales archaeon | reverse complement strand
GCAGGGAGTGGTGAACGATGGAGTTCTTTGACTCGGCCTATAAGGGGAGACCCCCCTGGGACATCGGCCGGCCCCAGAAGGAGTTCGTGGAGATGGTCCGGAGGGGGGAGCTCAGGGGATCGGTCCTGGACATCGGGTGCGGGACCGGCGAGAACGCCCTCTTTTATGCCGCGGAGGGGCACGAGGTGTGGGGGATCGACTCGGTGCCCCGGGCCATTGAGAAGGCGAAGGAAAAGGCTCTCGGGACAGGGCTTCCGATACATTTTCTCGTCCTGGATGCCCTGCACCTCACGAGGATCAACCGGAAGTTCGATTCCGCCACCGATTCCGGGCTCTTCCATACCCTCTCCGATGAAGACCGTCCTGTCTATATGAACCAGCTGGCCACCATCCTGAACGCGGGCGGAAGATATTTCATGCTCTGCTTCAGCGACCGGGAGCCCGCCGGGTATGGTCCCCGGAGGATCACGGAAGGGGAGATCCGGGAAACCTTCCGGGACGGCTGGATCATCCATTACATCCGGCCGGCAACCTTCGAGAGCCACACCCGTGCGGAAGGATCCCGGGCATGGTTCTCGTCTATCTCAAAGAGCGAATGATGACGCCACGGATCCATTCCCTACTGCCCGGTTCCCTGCTCCAGTGATCCCATGGATATTTTCACCCACGCGGTCGCCATCCTTGTGATCCTGTATGCAACAGGGAATGCCATTTTCATCCCGTTCGGTGTGCTCGGGGCCATCATCATTGACATCGACATGGCCTATGCCTTCATCCCCCGCCGGTTCCCTTCCCTGTACCTCCTCCACCATGGCGGGTTCGCCCACAGCGTTTTCGGCGCCACGATCCTCTCGGCGGTTGCCTTCAGTTCAGTCCTTTTGCTTTCGTCGGCAGGTCTCCTCCCGATGACCATCCCCCGGGAGATTCTCCTGCCTTCGTTTGCCTGCGTCCTTGCCGGCGCGTACCTCCACCTCTTCCTGGATTACCTGGCAGCACCAGGCCTGCCGCTTTTGTATCCCCTGACAGAGAAACGGTTCGGTCTCTCCATGGTCCCCATGCCCGTCTACCTCCTGATAACAGTCCTTGGCATCGCGACGCTGGCCATCATTCTCCTTGAAGGTATCACAGAGGCGTTTGCCGCGGGGTATCTGGCGGTTTTTTCCGGGCTCATTGTCATCAGTGCCGGGATGAAGTGGATTGTGCACCGGCGGACGAAGGGCAGATCGTACTCCACCCTGCATCCCTTCCAGTGGATTGTCCTCCGGGAGGAGAATGCATCCTGTACGGTCCTTGCCTACGATCTCCTGCGTGGGATCATCCGGGAGGAGCACCATGAGAAATACCGGAATATCACGCCCGCTGAGGTCGCCCGGTACGACAGTCTCCCGGAGGTCAGGCGGCACCGGTACTTCTCCTACGTATCCACGGTTGAAAAGGACGGCAGTGAGATCACCTTCCATGATCCAGTCCGGGAAGGGGGTCTCATCGCCTATCCCCCGTGGTATCCCTCGGTCACCCTGCGTTCTGAGGAGGCAGCATCCTGAAAGTCACCCGGAAGGGTTCTCCAACAACCCGGAATGACAGGGGATCCTGTCGAGAATTTTTCGGGAAGTGACCCTCAACGACAAGTGGAAAAGGGTATGGACAGGGAGTCCTGTACCTTACCAGGAGGAGATCCTACGGCCACGGGAAGCCAGACCCTGCTGGGGGTGTATCTGAATCTTTTTGCTGCAACGGAAGTTTTCATCTATGTATTCATAGAAATCGTCACGAAACTGGATAGTGTCCGGCGGGTGATCTTCAAAAAGGCAGGGCGCAACGATTATATCATCTTCATCGTCATTTTCGGCCTCTTCTCCATCTTCGGGACCTACCTCGGGATCCCGGAGAGGTCCGGGGCCATCACCAACATCCGGGACCTGGCCCCCATGGTGGCGGGCTTCGTGGCCGGGCCCTACGTGGGTGTGGCCGTGGGACTGATCGGGGGGATCCACCGGTACTTCCTTGGCGGTGTCTCTTGCGTCCCCTGTTCCCTGGCCACGGTCCTCGCAGGGCTGCTGGCCGGCCTCGTCTATCATTTCCGGAACGGGAAGATCCCGGGTATCATCTCAGGAATGCTCTACGCGGCAGGAATCGAGATCCTCCATGGTGCCCTGGCACTGGCCCTGATCCATCCCTATGCCCTTGCCCTCGAGGTCGTCTTCCCCGCCATTCCCGAGATGATCATCGCCAACTCGCTGGGCGTGGGGATCAGCATCATTGTCGTCCACAGCGAGGTGGAGAAAGAAGGATCAGTGGCTGCGGGATGACCGCCCATCGTTTCCGGCCCTGATCCTTACCTTACCGGTCCCGCCTCTTTCCCAGGAACCATCCCGACAGCACGATGATCCCGAGACCAGCGGCCCCTGCCATTAATCCGAATCCCGGCGCGGCGGTCGTGGCAGGTACCGGTGCCGTGGTCACGGGAACCGTTGTCTGGGCCGTGGGAAAAGTGGTGCGTGGTGTGGTGAACGTGGGGACAGTGGTCTGCGTGGCAGCCGGGGTCTCCTCCGCGGGCAGCATGACCACCTCGGCTTCAGGGGGTGGCGTGCAGTCCGCCAGTTCCCGGTAGTACACGTCATACGAACCGTTCCGGTCATCGGCCCAGGCCAGGATGCAGCCCCCGATCTGGACGTCGGACTGGCGGGGGTAGTCCCGGGTGATGGCGGTGAGGCCTCCCCTCGTAAGGTCCGACAGGTAGAGATCGAAATTCCCGTTCCGGTAATCGATCCAGGCCACCCGGTCCCCGGAGACGGACGGGGTGAACTGGTTCCGGTCCCCTTCTGTCACCAGCCTGTCTTCCATGGACTCCAGATCCAGGACAACGATATCAAAGTCATCGCCCCGCATATCGGCCCAGGTCACCCGGTTCCTGTCGATCTGCGGGTAGTCCTGGATACCGGTCCGGTTCGTGAGGCGGTCCACAGTCCCGTCCAGCACATCATAGAGAAAGATGGCCGGGCTGTCGAGACGGTCAATCCAGATGACCCTCCTTCCAGAGATGTCCGGCCGGTACCCGTCCGACGGAGTGGGGATCTGGATCCGGGTTCCGGAGGTCAGGTCCTGGAGCACCAGGTTCACGCTGCGCCTGCCCGTCGGCTCATCCTGCCACACCACCAGGTTCCCTGAGACGCGCGGGTTCACCTGGTCGCCCGGGAGCGTGATCCGGGTAGTCTTCCCGCTGTTCACCCGGTAGAGGTACACGTCACTGTCGGACTGTTCCCATCCCTTCTTCTCATAGGCAGAATAGACCACCCAGTTCCCTGAGATGGACGGTGTCTGTTGAACGGCCGGGCCGGAGGCGACGACCGTCGTATTCCCGGTTGCCACGTCATACAGGAAGATGTCCGAGTCCCCCGTGCCCTTCCGGGACTCGTAGACGAGGAACCGGCCATCGAACTTACCCGGGATATCATCCGTGGGATTTTTTGAGACCTGAACGTCGGTACCGGCAGGAGGCCGGGTCCAGGTGGGAACCGGTGTGGGTGTCGCGATCGTCGTCGTGACGAGGGGGACGAGCCGCCCCAGGAACTCGACCCTGCGCGTCACATAGGTCTTTCCACCCAGGTTGTTGAGGTCCGCAGGACGGACGACGGCATAGACGGCATAGTTCCCCTCCTTCAGGTTCACCCCCGCCGCCGAGGTATCCCAGGAGAATCTCCACATCCGGCCGTCTCCCACCGGGGCGGAATCCAGCCTTCCATCCCTCGCATTCCGGGAGGTATTGGTGAGCATGGTGCCTGCCCCGTCAAGATCCGATCCCACCAGGAAAAGATAGGTGGTCTCGCTTTCCGTGTTGAGGCCCGTGAAGTTCACCCATTCACCGACCTGGAAGGTGTTCCGGGTGGGCTCGATGATGGTGAGAACCGCTGCCCCCGGTGACACGAGGACCCCGAGCACCAGCATGATGCACAGGGGTACCAGGATCCGCGGGGGATGGTATCCCCTGCCTCCCGCGGGGGACCCCCATTCCCCCTGTCTTACGCCACATCTGTCCCGGCCCGCTGTATTCCCGATCATTCTGGATCCTCATCACCGGGTTGCCGGAAGAGAGGATAATAGTTCCACCCGGGGGGATCACGGCCGATCCGTCCGACCCTCCGGGATTCACCCTGACGGCGAGCCCGGGCGGAAGGGACCGTTTCCCCCGTCTGATGGATCCGGGGAGGGCAAGGTATATCATCACCGGGGGACAAACCGCAGTCGTTTCGGAGTTCGGCAGTGGAAGATCCATGAACACCTCCCGGGTCAGGATGAAATGGACGGTGGCAGGAATCCTTCTCGTCACCGGTCTTCTCCTTCTCCCTGCATCGGCGGAGATGGAACTGGTCACGGCCTGGGAAGGGACCTATGGGGGCGCCCTGACTGATACCGGCGCGTCCGTCCTGCAGACCGCGGACGGCGGCTACGTGGTGGCCGGCAGCACCAATTCCTTCGGCCGCGGGGATTTTGACGTTGCCCTGTTCAGGATCGGTCCGACCGGCCTCCTCCTCTGGGAACAGAACCTGGGGACCACCGCCGATGAGTTCGGGACCGATGTCCAGGCGACCGCTGACGGGGGGTTCATTGTCACCGGCTGGTGCTGGTCTCCGTCCAATTCCACGGACGTGTACCTGGTCCGGACGGATGGCACCGGGAGGAAGCTCTGGGAACGCCGGTACGGCGGACCGGGGAGTGAGTACGGCCATGCCGTCGTCGTGCTGCCGGACGGAGGGTTTGCCATCGCAGGAAGCACCACCTCCCCGGGGTCATCGGAGGATATCCTCCTGCTCCGGGTGGGGGAGGACGGAAAGACTCTCTGGCAAAAGACCATCGGCGGTGCGGGGAACGATGCCGGCCTGGACCTGCTCTCTGTCGATGACGGGAAGTATGTCATCGCAGGGACCACCGGATCCTTCGGCTCATCCCGGGATATCTTCCTGGTCTACACCGCGTCGGACGGGACCCCCCTCTGGCAGCAGCATTACGGCGGCCCTGGCGCCCAGGAGGGGAGATCCCTCGCGCGGGCAGCGGACGGGGGGTATCTCGTGGCCGGGGGGATGGATCCCGCCCTGTCCGGGGAGTGGGATGCCTATCTGATCCGGACCGACAGCCTCGGGCGGCTCCGGTGGGAACAGACCCGGGGGAAGGGCGGCACCGAGTATGGCAGCGCGGTGGCCGTCACCGGTGATGACGGGATCCTGCTGGCCGGAAGGACCGGGTCCCTTGGGCCGTCCATGGATATCTTTGTAGCCCGGGAGAGCTCCCTGGGAACCACCCTCTGGGAGGGGACCTTCGGAGGCGCACGGTACGACACTGCCTCGGCCATCAATGTCACCGCGGACGGGGGCCTCGTCATCGCCGGAACCACGGCCTCCTTTGGCAGGGGCGACGACGTGTACCTGATCCGGCTTGCACCTCCGTCCGGAAGGCTTGTCGTGACCTCCACTCCCCCGGGGGCATCCCTCTTTCTGGACGGCGTCCCCCGGGGCGTGACCCCGGCAATCCTGGAAGGGGTTCCGGAAGGGCCTCACACGGTTCTTCTCCGGCTCGACGGTTTTCTCGAATCCCGCGTGGAGACCGTGGTGGAATCCGGCTCCGTCCCCACGGTGGTGGACGAGATGCTCGTGGAAGCCACGGCGCCCCCGGTGGAGACCGTGACCCCTGCTCCCACCCCTTCCTCCCTTATGGAACGCCTCTTCCCCGCGGTCCAGAAAGGAGAGGCCGTGCAGGGAGGGATCGGCATCCTCTTCCCGTTCCGTCTCCCGGACCTCGGGCACCTGCTCACCGCTGACTGACGGCAACCGGGTGGTCCCGTTCCGCGACGGCACCCACTCCCCCGGCCCACCGCTGCCGTCCCCGGATGGATCAGGTCCCGGTGCGGAGCGGGCCCCCCCGGGGTCCCTTACCCGTGGATCTTCCCGAGGAGCCAGGCCATGTTGGCGCCCAGGTTCCGCATGGTCCGGATCCCTTCCTCGTCCTTCTCCACGTCCCCGGGGTTCATGCCCAGACCCAGGTTCCAGTACGACGAGCCGACGGTGAACATGTTGCTGATCCCGAAGAAGTGGTTGATCGTGTCAAAGGCATGGATGGCGCCCGCCCGTCGCACGGCAATGACAGCCGCCCCCACCTTCCGCACATAGAGGCCCCCGT
>JAJRDF010000005.1 GCA_028678555.1 Methanomicrobiales archaeon | reverse complement strand
GTACGGAGATCCGACCGGAGAGGAATCTCTTATCAGGAATGATTGTTGAGAACTAACCTCTTGGAGAGCCATCCTCATTGGTGGAGGGGGTTGGGAGGGGGGGCAAGCCCCCCTCCGTCGCCCACCCCCCCGTGAAGATATTCACTCCACGACGTAACTCAGTCCTTCAGAACGAATATTCCGGACAGTGATCACCGGTGATCGTTAATCCATATCCGCAGAGGGCCTCAGATCTTCTGCGCCGCCGGCAGCCGGCATTCGCATCGGCCGATGGTTGCTGCCACCACCAGGTTCAGTGCCGCCACCGCCAGGAACGCGGCGATAAATGAGACGTATTCTGCGAGAATACCGGCGAGGGCCGGAAGCATCGTCATGCCCAGGTAGCTGGAGGCGTTGTACAGGCCCATGACCCGCCCTTGCCGGAGGCCGGTGGAGCCCAGGTAGGCCATCTGGGCGATCATGACAACCCCCGCGACGGCGCCGACGAAGAGAAACGCGAGGGGGCTTGCCAGGACAGCGAGGACCCCGGCCACCATGGCGAGGGAAGCGGCCCGGATGGTCGGAACGGGCGGGAGGTGGAGGCGGGAGGCCACGACCACGGCCCCAATGGTGGCCAGGTTCATGAGCGCAAGGGCAGTGGCCAGGTCCACCGGTTCCCCTCCCCGGTACCCGGGGTAGATGGCGGTGAGGGCGCCCGTCATCCCCACCAGGATCACCGCCGAGAGGAAGAGCCATTTGTAATCGCCCAGGAGCTGCGGGAACGAGGCTTCCGGCCGCCTGAGGGTCGTATCCTCTGCGAGGATGACGGTGAGGACGAGGGGGATCGCGGAGAGGATTGTGAAGAGCAGGATGCCCCCCGTTTCTGTGCCCAGGGCCCGGTCAATGGAACCCGTGGCCAGGAGGCCCACGACGAGACCGGCATTCAGGGCGCCCATGAAGATACCGGAGAGGGCTTCGTGGTCCGGCTGGGAGTTGACGAGGGCCATCGCGGCGGCGACGAAGAGGCCGGCCGCCACCCCTTCCAGGGCCCGGGCCGCGAGCACGGTGTAGGAAGAGGGGAAGGCCAGGATCAGGATGCCGGAGAGGAGGGTCAGGAGGAGGCCGGCCCGGACCACCGGCACCCGGCCGATGCGGTCAGAGAGTGCACCCGCCGGTATCACGGTGGCAAAGGCACCCAGGAAATAGGCCGCGTAGATGGCGGACTGGAGGAAAGGACCCTCCCCGTACGAGGGGAGGATGGGGACGATGGCGTTGGAGAGCGCCATCACTGCAAAGATCCCGAGGTGGAGCGGGAGCCTCCGGGGCATCTCAGATCATGCGGTAGGTTTCGAGGTTCATCGGGGAGTGGGTCTCGATGTGGTACCGCTTGTGGAGGGAGACAGCGAGATCGATCGTCTTGTTCTCGTCGCCGTGGATCGTGAAGATCTTCTCGGGCTTGGGCTGCAGGTGGCCCACGTAGTTCACGAGTTCCCTCCGGTCCGAGTGGCCCGAGAACCCGTCCACCGTGAAGATCTCGAGGGCAATGGCGATGGTCTCCCGGCCGCCCAGCGGCACCTCCCTCCATCCCTTCTGGATCCGGCGCCCGATGGTCCCCTCGGCCTGGTACCCGACAAAGACGAGGGCGTTCTTCGGATCCGGGGAGAGCCCCTTCAGGTACTCCATGACAGGTCCGCCGTTCAGCATCCCGCTCGTCGTGATGATGACGCAGGGGTCGCCCGTGATCACCTTCTCCCGCTTCTCCGCCGAGTCCACCTGCACGAAGCAGGGGGCCAGGAAGGGGTTCGCCCCGTCATGGAAGATCTGGTTCCGGAGCTCCTGGTTCAGGTACTCAGGGTAGGTCGTGTGGATGGCAGTGGCCTCGCGGATCATCCCGTCCAGGTACACGCTCACCTTCGGGATCCTGCCGAGACGCATCCCCTCCTCAAGGGCCAGCATCACTTCCTGGGACCGGCCCACTGCAAACGCCGGGATCAGGATCTTGCCGCCACGGGAGAGAACGGTGGTGACCACCTCGTAGAGCTTCACCTCGGCGTCCCTCCGGGGCTGCTGGATGTCGTTGGAGCCCCCGTAGGTGCTCTCCATGAAGATGGCCTCCAGCCGGGGAAACTGGGAGACGGCCGGGGAGAAGAGCCGGCTTTTACTGTAGTTGAAGTCCCCGGTGAACGCGATGTTGTACAGCCCGTCGCCGATGTGGAAGTGGGCGATGGCCGAGCCCAGGATGTGCCCCGCGTTGTGGAAGGTCAGCTTCACATCCGGGGCGATGTCGGTCACCGACCCGTAGTTGAGCGTGATGGAGTGCTTGATGTAGTTCTTGACGTCTGTGGACGTATAGGGAGTCCGCTCCGCCTCCTTCTGGAGCACCTCCAGGTAATCCAGCTGCAGCATGGCCGAGAGGTCCCGGGTGGGAGGGGTGCTGTACACGGGGCCGTCGTACCCGTACTTGAAGAGGAGCGGGATCAGCGCGCAGTGATCCAGGTGGGCATGGGTCAGCACGACGGCATCCAGGCTGGTCAGGGGCTGAATCTCCGGCACGTACAGGTACGGGGTGCCGTTGGCATTGGAGGGCTTCTCCCCGCAGTCGATCAGGATCCGGCTCTCCGGGGTCGAGAGGAGGAACGCGGCCCTCCCCACCTCCCGGCAGCAGCCCAGGGTCGTCACCCGGACCCATTCATCCTTGGAGATGGCCTCCCGGTGGATCCGGCGCCCGATGGTGCGGAGGAAGGTCTTGCGCTCCTCCTTCACGGACCGGAGGTAGGTCCGGATCTGCTTGATGGTGCTGGACTCGATGGGCGGGGTCCGGACCACCTTGGGGGTCCAGCCGATGCTCTTTGTGATCTCCCGGAGGGTCACCCCATTCTTGCCGATGACGACACCGGGCTTCTCGGCCTCGATGAGCACCTCGCCGGTATCGGGATCAAAGAACGTATCGGTGATCCCTGCCGTCTCGGGGACCACCTTCTTGATCTCCACCGCAGCCTTCTCCGGGTCCTCGAGGATGGTAGGCCGGACCACGATCCTTTTCCTCAGGTCCCGTGCCAGCGTCTTGATCAGGTCTGCCTCGTCGGCAAACCGCTTCGGGTCATCGGTGTAGATGACGAGCTCCGGACCCTCGAACTCCACCTGGGTGACGGTGATCCCCCGGGGGATGATGGTGTGGATCTTCTCTTTCAGATCCCGTAACCGGTCTTCAACAGGCATGAAAAACGTCCAAAAAATGGGTTATGCAGGGGCGGGGATGGAGATCTTCTGCTCATTCTGCACGTTGAACTCTTCGAACTTCTCTTTCGTGATCACGACCACGTTGATGTCCTCGCCGGACCCCACGTCGCGGCGCATGGCCGCCTTCAGGGCTCGGATGGCCAGGTCGATGGCGTCCTTCTCCGACATCTCCTTCTTGTAGCGGTCCTCGAGCACGCCGTACGCCATCGGTGAACCGGATCCCGTGGCCACGATGTCCAGCTCCTTGGTGGCGCCACCCATTGCGTCCACCGAATAGATGGAAGGCCCGTGCTCGTCCACACCGCCCACCAGGAGCTGGACGAAGAACGGGAAATACCGGTTCTGGTTCAGGTAGTTGGAGAGAAGCGTGGATATGGCACCCACCGAGATGGGCTTATCCCTCCGGACGGTGAAGAGGCTGCACTCGACGGTCATAATCCGGGCCAGCTGCTGGGCGTCCCCCACCCCTCCGGCGGTCGTCATGCCTATCCGGTCCGCGATCTGGTACACCTTCTTGGCCCTCCGGCTGGCCACCAGGTTCCCCATGGTGGCCCTCCGCTCCGTGGCCAGCACCACGCCGTCCGCAAAGACGATGCCGATGGTGGTGGTGCCGGTCATTCCCTCAGGGGGTTGTGACTGCATCATATCCCTTCCCGCATTTCCCAGGCTGAAATTCTGATAAAATTGCCTGTGTGATCCCACGATGTGTTCGGTCATAAAGGTTGTTACCGGCCCCCTGCAGGGCAGAGGACCCGGATCAGGTCCCGGTCAAAGAGCATTCCCACCAGTTTCTTGTCGCTGTTGACCACCGGCAGCTGGTCCACCCGGGCCCGCTTCATCTTCAGTGCGCACTCGCTCACCTCGGCGTTCTGCGGGACCGAGACCACGTTTGTCACCATTGCCGTCTTCACCGGTTTTACGGGAAGCTTCACCCTTGAGACCCCGAAGGACATGGTGTGCAGGTCCCGGATCGATTCCCAGGTCCACTCATCGTCATCGGTGCCGTTGGAGAAGTCGCTCGTCTCCACGCTGTCCTCGATGGAAGAGTGCTTGATCAGATCCCGTTCCGAGATGATCCCGGAGAGGATCCCGTCGGAATCCAGGATGGGGATGGCGTCAACCCCCGAGATCTCCATGACCCTTCCCACCAGCGCGAGGGGCGTCTCCTCCCAGATGGCAAAGGTGCTGGTGAACCGGTCCTTGATCTCCCCCCGGATCTTCTGCTGGGCGATGGCCGTGATCAGGTCGGCCACCGAGAGGATCCCCACCAGGATCCCGTCCTCTTCCACGGGGAGCCGGCGGACCCGGTGCTTCAGGATCAGGGTCGCCGCCTCTCCCAGCGGGGTGTCGGGATGGATCGTGACCGGGTTCGGGCTCATGAGGAGACCGAGCTGGGTCTCCTCGCTCTTCCGCAGCATGTCCTTCCGGGTGATGATCCCTACGATCTTCCGGTCCTTGAGAACCGGGACCCCCGAGATCCCGGTGCGTTTCAGGATCTTGAGGACATCGTCACGGTTCCCGGGTATCTCCACGGATACCACGTCCGGGGTCATGAAATCCTTGGTGCGGGCGTGGGCTATGATCTCACCACCAGTGTGGTTATGGTACTGTATTTGACGACGTAGGAGGAGACGCTCCCGAGAAGCAGACGGTCGACCTGGCTCTTCCCGTGGGAACCCACGACCACCAGATCCGCGCCCACCTGCTTTGCCATTTTCAGGATCTCGCTCCCCGCATGCCCCTGGGCGATATGGCTGGTGAGGGAAACGCCGGCTGCCGCTGCCTTTGCCTCGGCAGCCTTCAGTGCCTCCTTCCCCTGGCTCTCCAGGAGGCCGAAGATGACCTCCCAGGTATTGTCCAGGGGAATGGAGGAGTGGAGACCCGTCTCGATTACGTAGACCGCGTGGAGGCTGGCCTTCCAGGCCTTCGCCTCGTCGATCGCCGTTCCGAGAGCGGCCTCGCTCTTTGGCGATCCATCAAGTGCTGCCAGTATCGTCCCGAACATCGCTAACCCTCAAAATAAGATATGGGGAATTTATTCTCTTGGAGAGAATAAAAACGTTTCCCTGATATCCCCTGCCGAGACCCGTTTTACCAGCGTGGCCACCGGATCCTGCGTGAACGAGAGGCCGGACCGGCCCGGATCCACCGCCACAATCCGTGCAGGGTGATCCGGGGCGAGGAACGGTGATTCCCCAAAGAGATCTGCCCCTGCGATGGCCGCCCGGAGGATCTCCCGCGCCGGGAGACCGTACACGGTGGCCGTGAACTCCATCTCCCGCCAGAGATCCGGGTGCGCGACCATCACGTTGTCGGTGCCGAGGAGGAGGGTGCAGCCGGCGGCCACCATCCGGGAAACGGGGGGGTGATCGGAATCCCGCGCCACCCCCAGCCTCCAGTTGGCCCGGGGGCAGACCGCCACGGGTATCCCTTCGTCCGCGATGCGCCGGATCTGGCCGTCCGTGGCATGGGTGCAGTGGATGAGCAGATCCGGCTGGAATGTGAGCGCTGCATCCACATCCTCAGGATCCCGCTCTCCCGCATGGAACGCCACGATCTTCCCCGCACGGTGCATCTCTGCCACCTGTCGCTCCAGGTCCGGCACGTCCCGGGTGCTGGAGATGCCGAGGCCGTCCCCTGCACCCTGCCCTCCGTCCCGGCCCAGGATCAGGGGCCGGAGGGAGAGCCCGCGGGACGCGTCCCGGAGCGCCGCAACGCCGTCAGGGCCGCCCTCCCGGAAATCGGCGCAGCCTGCGGTACCCCCGCGTTCCATGGTGACCAGGGAGGCCCGCATGGCCGCGACCAGCGTCGCCCGGGGCGTTCCTGCCAGGATCCGGTGCTTCAGGCCGTGGGGCGGGGTGACCATCTCCTCAAGGCTTCCGGAGAATGGCAGGTCCATGGCGATGGTATCGCCAAGGTGCGTGTGGGCATTGAAGAGCGCCGGGAGGATCCACCGGTCCGGGGCGTGATCCAGCTCCTCCACCCTGGCAATCCTCCCTTCCCGGAGGACCAGCCGGGCCGGGTGGATCTCCAGGTTCTCCCCCAGGAGGACCTGCCCTTCCACCGTAGTCTCATCCCTCATGCGTGATACCTATTTATACGCCCCCGGTCCAACGTTACCGGCATGGCGAAGAAGAGTGGCGGCAGGCTCATCTCCTCGGCAGGGCTTGTCAACTACTACGACAGCGAGGACCGGCGGGCCGTCCATATCAGCCCGGTCGCCGTGATCATCGCGACGCTCGCGATCGGCATCACGATCTTTATCCTGGACCTGGTCTACTGACCCTGATATCCTTCCCTTTTTTCCTTTCGGGGCAGGAGAAACTATATCTCCCGCCGAAGATATCCCCCTGTGATGTACCTGGTGATCCGCTGTCCCGGGTGCCGGACATTCACCTACGTGGACCGGTACCAGCGGCACAAGCTCTGCCATGTCTGCGGAGAGACCATCACGGTAGCCCGGGCGACGGTCTATCTGGAGGTCCGGGACTACGCGGAGGCCGAGTCGGTGGTGGGGCAGCTGGAGCGGTACCTGCACCAGAAGGGAAAGGAGGACCTGACCCCCGCCGAGGTCTCCCGGATCCGGGCGCAGTACGCCCAGTGGCTGCTCAACCAGGCCTGATCACCACCGGCGTCCGCATCCCGGGCAGATGGTGGTGATTCGCCGTCCGCACTGCGGGCAGTGGAGGCCGATCCGGTCGTCATGGACGAGGGGGCTCTGGCAGTTTTTACAATGGAAGTTGGCCTCGTACCCGCACGAGTGCTGCAGCATTCTAAAGAGTGTATTGCCATTCTCTGGCCAAAAGGGTTCCCTTCCCCCGGTTCGCCACGTCCCCCTCAAAGCGGGTGAGGATCACGCCTCCGGGCTCATGAACCACGGTTCCGGTCCTGCGGAACGTGGGGAGCATCCCCCTGGCACTCCCCAGGACCGTGCAGGTGCCCCCGGTCATGTTCCCGCAGGGGCGGGTGCAGGAACCGTGGATCGTGAGGGTCCCCCCCTTCATCTCCACGCCGGGCATATCGCCGCAGTCCCCCCGGATGACCACCTCGCCCCCGGCCAGGTACTCGGCCGCGAAATCCCCTGCGTTCCCCCGCACCTCCAGGTACCCCCCCCGCATCCCGTGCTTCTCGCCCCGGTAACCGGACCCGCAGTAGTGGGAGGCGTTCCCGTGGCAGAGGATCCTCCCGCCCCGCATCTCCCGGCCCAGCCAGCCGTCGGCACCGCCCAGGATCTCGATCTCGCCCCCCTTCATGAAGTTTCCGCAGTGCATGCCGATGTTCCCCTCCACCCGGATCTTCCCGGCCTCCATGTACTCCCCGATCCGTTTCAGCCGGGAGTTGTCGCCCCGGAGCACCACCTCCACCCCGGACGGGTCAGCGGCGGTCCCCTCAACCTCCACCAGGAAGACATCGGTGAGGGGCAGGATGCGGTTCCCCGCCGCCACCGTGATCCCGTCCACCCCCTGCAGGAACCGGGCCGGGACAATGGTCTCGGCTTCCACGGGGATGAACGGGTTCTTCCGGGGCCCTGCGGTAAGGATCACCCTCATAGCTGTGCCTCGCTCTCCATGCAGAGGGACCGCTGCAGGTACACGTCCTGCACCGGGTAATTGGACATCCGCACGGTGTAATACCGGTCAAAGTTCCGGGCAAACTCCGGGTCCCTTCCCATGTCCAGCTCCTCCCGGACCTTCGCCCGTGCCCAGATCGTCTTGTTGACACCGGGGACCAGGATCTCTCCGTCCCGGGCCACCGGCCTTCCCCGCTTCACGGTCCAGGCGGTCTTCTGGAACGCCTGGATCACCTCCCGGTACTGCCGCGAAGGATCGGTCTTATCCACCCGGATGGGGTAGATGGCGATGTCCGCTTCGGCGCCGGGGGCGAGATGGCCCTTCCCGATGGAGCGTATGCCCAGTGCCCTCGCCTGCCCGGCCCGGGTCATCACCGCGATGTCGTGCCAGTCCAGTTCCCGGTCCAGGGAGGGGAGGGTGATCCGGGAATGGGTCCCTGGTGCCAGGGTTTTCAGTTCCTCCTCCCGGTAGCGGCGGCTCATCAGGAGCGCTATGATCTCCGGGTACTTGATGAAGGGGCCACCGTTGGGGTTGTCGGTGGCCAGCAGGCACTGCCAGGGATTTTTCACGAGCAGGGCAAGTTCGAGACCAATGGCCCACATCACGCAGTTCACGACGCTGGTCCTGCTGTAGTAGACCGGGATGATACCGGAGGTGGTTTCCAGCTCCACGTCATGGTTGGACCATTTGTTGTGGTGGAGCCGGTACAGGTTGAACTCCATGGGACCATCAGCCGTCATGGTGGTGGTCTTGCCGAACATCATCTGGCCCATGTCGATGGTGATCTGGGGCTTCCGGTTCACGGTGTATGCGACGGGTTCGGCCTTCGAACAGATGTCCTTCCAGCTGGTGCCCCCGTAGGCATGGAACTGGACGTGGGTCAGGTACAGGCTCTGGCGGTCCGGGTTCAGGTCAGGGGCCAGGTCCATGCTGCCGATGGTGCACGTGTAGTTCCCCGGGACCCCCAGGTTGTTGCAGTGCAGGTGCACGGAATGGGGGAGCCGGAGCATTTCATTCGCCCGGATCAGGGTCTGGATGATCTCGGCAGGGCTGACGCCGAAGTAGGGGACCATCTCCCGGATGCAGTGCACGTTCTTCCCCCACCCCCAGCACTCGGAGCCGCCGGGGTTGGTCAGCTTGATGGCAAAGCCCTTCACCGCCGCGAGCGTCCAGGCCACGATGGCCGCCGCCCTTTTGACATCCCCGTCACGGACGGCCTCCATCACCGGCCAGTTGCCATCGAAGAGGGTGTTGGCCATCGTATCCTGCAGGGGGGTTGCCGCAAACTCCTCGTGGGTGTGGCGGGCCTCCAGGGGTGCCATGGCCCCCTCCAGCACCGACGTGTAGCCCATGGCGCAGTACCGGTAGCTGTTGCCGTAGGTGGTGGGGACGCTGTAACCGGAGGTGGAGTGCATGACGCCCCGGCGCTGCGTTCGGCCGGCCCGCATGTCCTCGGGCATCATGTACCGGCCGAAGTTCACCTTGGTGCCGCAGATGTGGGTGTGGGAGTCGATCCCTCCAGGGAGCGTGAGGCACCCCGCGGCATCGATCACCTCCGCTCCGTCCCCGACGGACTCCACGATCCAGCCATCGCGGACGGCGATGTCCATCACCTCACCCCGGATCCCGTTCAGGGGGTCGATGACGAAGGCGTTCTTCACCAGGAGCTCGGTCATCGGCTACCCCCTCCCGTGATCCTGCGGGTGATCTCCAGGAGGATACCCGCGTCGTCCGGGTAACCCCGGTCCAGGACCCTGTGAAGCCGGAGCGGCACCCCGTCCATCCGGTACGCGGTCCCATCGGCATCGATCCCCGAAACCGCCACGGGAATCTGGATCCTGGCAAAGGCGGTGGTCAGGTTGGGGAAGGGATCCAGCTGGACGACCGGGATGGAAGCCAGGTGCTCCACCGCCTCTGCCGGGAAGTGGGCGGCAGGGTCGCTCGCGACGACGAGACACATGTCACACTCCTTCCGGGCCAGGATATCCACCGCCGTCGTCTCGCCGGGATTATAGAACGCCATGCCCCGGGCGAAGTCCACGGCATAGGGGTAGCCGGTCATCCAGGTGCAGACTTCGTTGAAGCCGTACACGTTGAAGTGCCCCCGCATGGGGGTCAGGGTCCACTTGGTGTGCCGGGAGAGCTCGTCGACGAGCTCGATGGCGTTCCGGATATTCTTGTACTTGCCCGCAGTCTGGGTCAGCCCCATGCCGAAGAAGAAGGCACCGTACTTCGCCGTTTTGCAGAGGTCGGCGATCCGGTAGAGCTGTTCCCGGGAGACCCCGGCCACCTCCGGGGGCACCACGTCGCCCTTCCCCCGGACGATGGCCCGGAGCGCCCCCAGCACCGCGTAGTCCCCCCCCGGCTGGAGGCGGATGAACTCGTCGGCCAGGTTGGTGGAATCGGTGCCCCGGATGTCGGCTACGATCACCTTCCGCTCCTTGAAGGCGTTCCGGACAAAGAACCCGTCGGCGTAGGTGGTGTAGCGGGAGAGGTGGCGGGGGTGGGCGTGCTGGGGGTTGCAGCCCCAGTACACCACCACGTCGGCCCGGTTCTTCACCTGCCCCAGGGTGCAGCCGGGGTGGCCCACCTCCTGGATGGCCAGGATGGAGGGGCCGTGGCAGACGGAGGTGGTGGCATCGATGACGCCTCCCACCAGCTCAGCCAGGTGGACACCCGCCGACTGGGCCTCCCCGCAGGTGCCGCTCCACCCGTAGAGCAGGGGGCGCTCCGCGGCTTCCAGCAGCTCCGCGGTCTCCCGGATCGCTTCCTCCAGGGGGATCTCCTCCCACCCCGACGCGGTGCGGCGGACCGGGCCCTTCATCCGGTGATCGGTCATGAACTTGTGGGAGCCCAGGTCGCAGGCGTTGTCCACGCCTGTCACCCGGCCGTCCTCCACGTGGACGTCCAGGTCATCGCAGAGGCATGCGCAGAACGGGCAGATGACGTCCCTCACGATCAATACCGTCTCCCCCCCAGGTCCTCCATCAGATCCCAGACGGACCGGACCGGATCCGTGGCTGGTTCCACATCAACGGAAATCCCCTTGAAATCCGGCATGCCGGTGCCATGGGTGGCGGCAGGGACCACGTGGTTCGCGTGGGCGCCGTAGGGCACAAAGAGGGTGCCCGGGGGAACATGGTCGCCGGCCGACACCGTGAGGACCACCGACCGGTCCCCGCAGCTGATTCGGATCCGGTCCCCGTCCTCGATCCCCAGGTCCATGAGATCCAGGGGGGCCAGGAAGGCCCGGGAGGTCTCGGCACCGTACTCCGGGGAGGGCTTGTACTCCACCGAGTTCCCCTGGGGGATCGTGCGGCCGGTGTTCAGGATCATCCTCACCCCTCCGCCACCCCCTGCAGTCCCTCCACCACCCGGGCCACCCGGATGGCACTGTTGGGGCACGCCCCCTCGCAGGTCCGACAGCCCACGCACCGCTCCTCGTGGATGACCGTATGCCGGCCGGAGGAGATCTTCATGATCACCTCGTTGTTCGCCGAGTGGCCCCCGCTGGCCATCTGGGGATCCTGCTCCTTGTTCACCGGGCAGGAGACGCAGCAGTTCCCGCACCGCATGCACGTTGCATGGTCCACCTGGATGTGGAACGTGGCCGCAAACGAGGTCCGGTCCTCCTCCTGCCACTGCAGGATCCGGCCGCTCGCAAGCACCCCCTCGGGGCAGGCCTCCACGCAGAGGCCGCACCGGAGACAGTGACCCCGGTGGATCACCGGGTGCCAGGTCCCCCCCTCCTGGAGGACCTCGATGGCCCCCGGCGCCGGGCAGATCATCCGGCAGGTGAAGCAGTGGGTGCACTCCTTCTCCGTGAGCGAGGGATATTCCCTGAAGTACGAAGGAGTAACCAGCGGGGCCGTCTTCGCGAACAGGAACGCGTGGATCCAGGGGCCCCGCAGGAACTCCTTCAGGTACCAGAAGATGGACTGCACCATCGTCACCTCTCGTTGCACGCGATGCACGGGTCTGCCGACACAAAGACCGAGGTCACGTCCGCGAGGGAGGTGACCCCGGGCAGCATGTGGTGCGTGCAGGCGTCAATGTTCGGAATGGACGGCGTCCGGATGGCGATGTCCAGGATCCGCCCGTACTCATCGGACCGGATGAAGTAGGAGAGCTCGCCCCGGGGCGCCTCGCCCCGGCTCACCGTCTCCCCGGCCCCGCAGGTGCCCCCGCCCCGGATGGGCCCGGCCGGAAGGTCGTGGAGGCACTGCCGGATCAGGCCAAGGGACTGGAAGATCTCATCGAACCTGAGCATGATCCGGGCATGGTTGTCCCCCTCCGTGCGGACGATCGGGGTAAAGGCCAGCTTCCGGTAGGTGGGGTGGGTGAGACGCACGTCCTCCGCGATGCCGCTGGCCCGGGCCGTGGGCCCCACCGCCCGGGCAATCCGGGCCTGCTCCTGCATGAGGATCCCCACCCCCTTCGACCGGGTGGCGATCAGGGGCCCCGTGTCAAACATCCGTCCGTAGCGGTGCACGGAATCCTCGAGATGGGCCAGGTCGGCCAGGAGGAGGGCCCGGTCCGTATCCCGGAGGTCGAACCGCACACCCCCGGGGATCATGTAGGCCTTGTTCACCCGGACGCCGGCGATCCGTTCCATGCAGTCCATGGCCCGTTCCCGGGTGTTCAGCAGGTACATAGCCAGTGTCTCGTGCTCAATGGTGTAGCAGTAGGAGAAGTTGGCCAGCAGGTGGGACTGGATCCGGTCCAGCTCGTTCATGACCACCCGGAGGTACGCCGCCCGGTCCGGGACCGTGATGCCGCTCACCGCCTCCATCCCCTCGATGAAGACCATGTTGTGGATGACAGAGCAGATGCCACAGACACGTTCGGCCAGGAACATGACCTCCTGCCAGGGCCTCCCCCGCATGATCCGCTCGATCCCCTTCTTCATATACCCCAGTTCCACCTCGGCGGAGAGGACCTTCTCCCCCCGGGTCTCGCACTTCACCCGGGCCGGCTCCTTCCAGCAGGGGTGGACCGGGCCCAGCGGGATCGAGACATCCACCACCCGCTTCATGACCGGTTCACCTCGTAGTCCCTGAAGACCGTGGGGGCGACGGCAAGCACCGCGGAGAGGATCTCCGTCGGCCGGGGCGGGCAGCCGGGTACCTCCGCGGCGATGGGGATGTATTTCGCGACCGGCCCCAGGATGTAGGTCTCCCGGCGGTTGTAGACGCACCCGGAGACAGGGCAGTTCCCGATGGCGATGGCGGCCTTGGGGGCAGGGATCTTGGCCCAGAGGGCAGGGAGCCTTTCCACCCACGGCGGGGTCATGGCACCCACGACCAGCAGGATATCAGCCTCCCGGGGGTTGTTATGGACGTAGATGCCATACTGCTCGATGTCGTACCGGGGGGCCAGGCAGGCCAGGATCTCGATGTCGCAGCCGTTGCAGGAACCCACGTCCACGTAGGCAACATGGATCGACCGGGACCGGACCCAGTTCTTTGCATCCTGCAGGAGGCTCATGGGCGGAGCACCTCCGCCAGGCGTCCCCGGGCCCGGGCGGCGGCCTCCGAGGGGGGAGTCCCGGCCTCCACCGATGCCCGTGCCTCTGCCCGGATCTGCTCCATCCCCGACGGCTCCACCATGGGTAGATAGCTGGTGAAGAGCTCCCTTCCCAATGCCCGGTCCAGCGGATCCTCCCGGTCCCCCCGTGCCTCCCACTGCTCGTACCGGCCCGCCAGGTTCTCCAGGTACTGCATGTCCAGCCGTTCGATGAGGATCCTGCGGAAGGGCTGGACGCCCATACCCAGCATCCCTGCCAGGTCCCGGACCGCCCGGTCATGGCGGGCAGAGGTGAGGATATGATACTTCAGCTCCCGGAGGTCCTTCTCCTGGTAGATCGCCATCAGATCGCCCCCATCAGCCTGAAGGCCATGTAGACGGCGAAGAGGAGAACACAGATCCAGAGAACGGCGATCTCCAGCCGCTCAAGCCTGTGCTCGTCGCGGTACAGGTAGAGGGCGCTTTCGGCGAGAAGCACGATACCGAAGACGATCCCTTCCCAGAAGACGGACACGTTCTCCCTGATCTGGATGAGGGTGATGGCCAGGTAGATTGCGCAGGCAGCGAGGATCGCTTTGCGGATCACAGGACCACCCCCAGTGCCAGGAAGTAGAGGAGGAGCGCCCCGGCGACGAGGGACTGGACCGTGACACTGTCGAAGGGGGCGAGCATGGGCGTGAGCGCACAGGCGAACGAGAGCGAGACCTGGATGCCCAGCATGAGAAGGAGCACCCAGAGGAGCGGCAGCGGGCCGAGGAATACCACTATGAAGCTGTACAGGAGCACTGAGGTCTTCAAGCCATTGCAGACCTCGAGGCCTGCCCGCCAGATGCCGAAGTGCTCGGTCTTGTAGCCGGAGACGATCTCCTTGGACTCGACGATGGAGAAGGGGCCCCACGGCATCTTGGAGAGGAGGACGAGGTACATGGCCAGTGCGGCCAGCGGGAGGGCGTAGAGGAGGGGCCCGTGGACTGCCTGCCAGGCTTCGATATCAGAGATCAGGAGGGAGCCGGTGAGGAGGACGATCCCGGCGATGGAGACAAAGAGCGGGATCTCGGAGGCCGCCGAGATGACGGACCGGACCCCGCCGAACTTGCCGTAGGGGGAACCGGAGGAGAGGCCGAACCCGTGCTCCACGATCTTGTGGAGCATGTAGATGCCGAAGAGGATGAGCAGGCTGCCCCCGGCGAGGACCACCTGGAATGCGGCCACCCAGATGGCGATCGCCACGAGCACGATCCCCACGAAGAGTACCCGGGAGGCGGTCCGGGGCACCCAGCTCTCCTTGAAGGAGAACTTGAGGGTGTGCAGGATCTCCTGCCAGACCGGGGGACCCGGGCGACCCTGGATCCGGGCGATCACCTTCCGGTGGATTCCCAGGAGAAGGAGCCCGAAGACCGTGGCACCGATCAGTTCACCGATCATGGCTAGTACCCCAGGAAGGGGATGTCCTCCTCCCCTTCCCCGGCGCACCACCACCGGAAGAGCGCCAGCGCTCCCACGGGAAAGGCAAGGATCAGGACGCCCCCGGCCAGGACAGGCGGTACGCGTCCCGCGGCTGCCCCCACGGAAGCGAGCCCCATGGCCGCCCCGCAGGCGATCGCAATCCCGAGCGCAGCAGTCTTCTCCATGGTCCCTCAGATCGTCAGCACGACCTCCACCACCCGCAGGAAAATCAGCAGGGAGGAGAAGGAGCACATGATCACATACGGTGCACCGGGGGCCCTGAACATCTCGGCCTTCGCCGCGTAGAAGGGGGCCATCCCCTCGCCCATGACACCCAGTACCAGCGCAGCCTGTGCGATGAACGGCACCGGGCCGGCAAGGGCCGTGCCAAGGGCTATCATGGAGAGGGTCCCGGTAGTGGCGGCGGTGATGGCCGCTCCCCCGAAGAGGGGGACCGTGGCGGTGAGGGCCACGATGCCATACTGGAACGCGGCGTTCTGGACATGCTTTGTCTTCACCGCAGCGACAATCCCCACGTTGCAGATCCCGACCAGGGAGACAAAGAGGGTGAAATCGAAGAGGTCCCCTGTCACCATGGCCCCCATGCAGGCAAGGCCGCAGGCGATGGACATGAACCGGCGGAACCGCATCTCGTCCACGCTGATCTCCTTCCCGTAGTAGGCGTCGGTGCCGAAGACGATCTCCACCTGGTTCTCAGCCCGGCTCACGATGGCGAGCACGGTGAAGACGAGGGCCAGCAGGAAGAGCGCGACCGTGTAGGGGGTGAAGTACAGGACAATGTCTGAGCAGGATGCCGGCGCCCGCTCCCAGCACGGCCAGCATCCAGTACTGCGGCAGGAACATGAAGACAAAGAAGGAGCAGACCCAGATGCCCCAGGAGATCCCGGCCGCCGCCTCGAGGAGGCTGAAGTTCTCATGGTGCCCCTTTGCCATGAAGAAGAAGACGATCCCCAGTCCCGCGATCCCCCCACCGGTGAACCCGGAGAGGATGAGCCCGTAGACAACGAGCAGCACAGCGATGATGACCGGGGCATGGCCGATCTCCACCACCTCGATGTGGAGGTACCCCTCCGGCCGGTCCCGGAGATCCTCTTTCAGGAGGTAGATGTGGGAGAGGGCCAGGAGCTCGGCGATCCCTACCACCAGGCCGGGGAGGACCAGGGCCTCGGCGAGGTCGGTCCCCAGCAGGGCGACGACGCCCAGGGACGGGATCTCCACGAGATCAATGAGCAGGAGCCGGTGCAGGTCGTCCCGCTCGAAGGCGAGGGCAGCAAAGGCGATAACCCCCGAGGCCAGCACCACGGCCATCCCGATGGAGTACTGGTTCCACATCTCAGATCCCCTTCCTGAAGAGGTACGAGGCGATGGCAAAGGCGATGAAGAGGATCGTGGGCTCCACCACCGTGTCCAGGCCCCGGGTGTTGTACAGGATCTCGTCCAGGATCCCGCCGGGGTGGGCGACGATCGTCGTGCCCAGGTGAAGGGTTGTGGTCGACAGCCACCAGGAGAAGGGGGTCAGGTAAGTGGTGACGTACCCCGCGGTGGGGGAGTTCTCCGGGTACTGCATGCTGATGTTGGCCTGGGTGAAGGGCGGGCCGCCCCGGTCGTAGGGGTCCAGGGACGAGGCCCGGTCGATCCGCTTGGGGTAGAGCTGCGATTCGCTGTACGGGAGCGGCAGGAGGAGGATGCCCAGGACAAAGAGGAGGGCGCAGGCCCCGGCAAAGACCGGCATCAGGTTGTCAAAGTCGGAGAGGAACCGGGAGATGCGTCCGATGATCATGGCTCCCCCTTCTTCTCCATGACCCTGACAAAAATGTAGGTGGAGAGGGCCGAAACCCCTCCGAAGGTGAGGAGCGCGAGCGCTTCGTCGTACGAAAGCATGACGAGCAGCAGGCCCCAGGCCGGGATCTCCAGGTTGATGAGCCGGGCCAGGTAGGTCCGGGGCACCGGCCAGGCAGAAGCGATGCTCCCGATCACAAGGAGGAGGAGCCCCAGCACGAACTCAGGCGCCACCGGGCTTCCTCCGAATGACCATCAGAATGAAGATCGTGGAGAGGGGAGCGATCAGGGCCGTAGCCGCCGCCACGTCCAGGTAACCCCGGTCCACCAGGAACGGGAAGATACCGGCAGCGAGAAGCGAGAGGGAGATCAGCTTGTCGAAGGGATCCCGGTACAGGGCGGTGGTCACGGCGCCCAGGAGCACCATGGCGCCGAACACGGCGGCATAGATCTCATTCATGCTTCCGGATCCCCCCTGCCCAGGTGGAGGCGATGGCGTTGGACTCAAGCGTGGATCCCACGAAGTAGGCGGCGCAGGCAATGATCGTGAGGGGGTGGGGCAGGAGAAGCATGAGCGCCCCGGTGACGGCAAACGAGACGACGTTCAGGAACGGCAGCCTGCACATCGTGTTCCGTTCCAGCAGCACCCGGGCAGCCGCATAGCCTGCGATTCCTGCCACTACCGCGAGTGCAATCAGGACCGCCACCTCCAGAGGGTGGCCAGGAGCCGGCTCGCGTGGACGTGGGAGATGCCCTGGATGGTCAGGATGGCGATGACCATCCCGGCGATGAAGTCACTGGCGAGAAACCCGGCCTGGGTGAATCCATAGACAATGAACGTCGCCGTGATCGTGCCGGTGGTGCCCGCGTAGCCAGGATCATAACAGATCCGGTTGCCGATGTACACGAGAAGCGCCGCAAAGAGTCCGCCGGGAATGCCCGCGGCATACACTCCGCAGGAGGCGAGGAGAGTGCCGGCGCTGGCATCCGGCGAGGAGACGATGTTCCCCATCATGTACCCGCCGTGGATGGCCCCGCCTTTCCGCTCGATCTCCTGTGCTATGGCAGTGGCCCCGGA
>JAJRDF010000090.1 GCA_028678555.1 Methanomicrobiales archaeon | reverse complement strand
CGGGCAGGTGGCACAGGATAACTGCAACAATGGGTGCACTGCTTCTTTTCTCGCCTGCGGGTCCGGAACTGACGCAAATCCTGAAACCTCAACCCAGTGCTGCGCGGGTACTGGTGTGGTCAGTGCCACCTGCAACCCTGGCTCCTCTGCCCTCTCTAGCTGTTCAGCGGGGACGGGGGTTACCTGCACGGTGTGCAATTCCGGAAGTTAACCTGTGGAGAAGGGGGGACCGTCAGGAAAGGCCAGTGCCCGGGGACCGTCTGATTTTCTAGCACTGCGACCTGCCGATACCGGTTCGCCATGGCCGGGGCGCCCCAGGAAGAGATCAGGGCCGAGCGGGGTATGCTCTTCGTGTCCCCCGGAGAGAGGGGAGGCGGTTCCTTCAGTGACGGGTGGGACCACGCCATTTCCCGCCCTCTCCCGCGTAGAGGAGAGCGCGTCCTGTGGTACTTCCTACCCCCCGCGAGTCCGGTGACAGGCCAGTCCTGAGGTTCCCTCGCTCCCCCTACCGCTCCTCCTTCTCCATCCGGATCGCCTTCTTCGGGCACTCACTGGCACAGATACCGCAACCCTTGCAGAACTCGGTGTCGATCTCCAGGTTTTCGTTGATCGCGGCCTCCGGGCAGTAGAGCTGGCACAGCCCGCACTGGTTGCACTGCTCCGGGTTGATCACCGGCCGGAAGGTCCGCCAGGCACCGGTCTTACCTGCCGCCCCCTTCACGGGCTTTGAGATCGCGAGCCGCTCCCGTTTTCCTGCGGGCCGGGCCCTGTCCTTTGCGGCTGCCTGCGCGGGTGTCATGCCGCCACCTCCGCGTAGGCTTTCTCTGCCGCCGCCACGTTCCGGGGATCCGTGAAGTTCTCGGCGATGGCCCGTTTCGCCGAGTCCAGCGTGATCACCCCGATCTTGGCGAGCCCCCCGAGCACGGAGGTGTCCAGCAGTGGGCTTCCGGCGATAACGAGATCCAGCACGAGGGCGATCCCGGTCAGGTCCGCGGTGACGACCCGGAACCCGTCCAGCGCCACCGGGTGGGGGCTGTTCAGGAGCACGGTGCCGCCGGGGGCAAGCCCCTTCAGCACGTTCACGGTGGAGAGCAGGGTTGGGTCCAGGACCACGACGAGATCCGGCTCCTTCACCTGGCAGCAGGTGCGGATGGCAGTGTCGCAGATCCGGACGAAGGCCACGATGGGCGCACCCCTCCGTTCGGCGCCGTAGAACGGGGTGGCTGTCGCCTGTTTTCCGTCGTAGAAGGCGGCCAGGGCGATGAGCCGGGCGGCGGTAACACCCCCCTGCCCGCCCCGGGAATGGATCCGGATCTCAAACATCGCCATGGCTCTCCACCCCGAACCAGAACTCTTCCCCGGGTTTCCGCTGCCGGACGAACTGGGCAATGTCCGCGTAGGTGACCTCCTGCCCGCCGAGACCGGCGATGACGCTGTACGGGTTGCACGGAGTGGTGGCCCGGAGGGAATGGGCCAGCACCCCTCCGAACCCGAAGGAGTAGTCCCGGTCGATGACCACCACCTCCCGGCCGGCCAGGTCCGGCCGGGCGAAGGGCCGGAACCACCGGAGACGGACAGCGCCGGCAGGGATCCCTTCCTGCCGGAGCCGGTCCACCGCCACCTGGGCCTCGCGTCCCAGCGTGCCCATGGCCACGATCACCACCTCCGCATCCTCCGTCCGGTACTCCTCCACGGGGCCATACCGTCGCCCGAACTTCCCTGCGAAGGCTTCCTCCACCTCCCGGATCACCTGCCGGGCATCCCGCATGGACCGTTCGATCTCCCACCGGAACCCGAAGTAGTACTCGGGGCCGGTGAGGGGGCTGTAGGCGGCCGGGTCCTTGATATCGATCGCATGGGGCAGGGACAGGGGGGGGATGAAGTCCCCTGCCGGGGTCGTCTCCAGGGGCTGCATCGTGTGGGAGAGGATGAAGCCATCCAGGTTCACCATCACGGGCAGGAGGACGTCCTCATGCTCTGCGATCCGGAAGGCCATGAGCATGGTATCGTAGGCCTCCTGGGCGGTGGCCACGTACACCTGCAGCCACCCGGTGTCCCGCTGGGAGAGGGCGTCCGTGTGGTCCGCCCAGACGTTCCAGGGCGGGGCCACGGCCCGGTTCACGTTGGCCATGACGATGGGGAGGCGGGCGCCCGCCGCCCAGTGGAGCATCTCGTGCATGTAGAGGAGGCCCTGGGAGGAGGTGGCGGTGAAGGTCCGGATCCCTGTCGCACTGGCCCCGATGCAGGCCGCCATGGCCGAGTGCTCGCTCTCCACGGGGATGTAGGTGGCCTGCATCGTCCCCTGGGCCACGTACTGGGCGATCAGCTCCACGATCTCGGTCTGGGGGGTGATGGGGTAGGCGGCAACAACTCCGGGCTTTGCCTCCCGCACGGCCTCGGCCACGCCCCGGTTCCCGGTGGCGATGGTGTGCATGCTAGGCCGCCTCCCGGAGGAGGCGTTCCCTCCTCGCTGCGATCTCCCGTTCCAGTTCCTGGACCTGATCCGGCGTGATCCCCTTGAACCGCCCCTGGGGCGAGAGGTAGTCTGCGAGGGGGAGCGGCGTTGCCATCGCCGCCTTCGAGGGTGCGGAGATGGCGAGCTTCCCGTATTCCCGCTCGTAGAGGACCCACATGCCGGTCTTTACGGCGAGTTTCCCCATCTCGATGGTCTTCCCCGGGGGGAACTTCCACCCCGTGGGGCAGGGGGCCAGGATATGGATGAACGTGGATCCGGGGAGGGTGAGGGCCTTCTTCACCTTCGAGAAGAGATCCGTCGGGTAGGCGCTGCAGGCGGTGGCCAGGTAGGGGGGCCGGTGGGCCTCCACGATCTGCTCGATGTCCTTCCGGGAGTGGGCTTTGCCGGCCGGGGTCGTGGTGGTCCGGGCACCGACGGGGGTTGCTCCGGACCGCTGCATGCCGGTGTTCCCGTAGGCCTCGTTGTCGTAGCAGAGGTACAGGAAATCCGTCTCCCGCTCAAAGGCCCCCGAGAGGGACTGGAGGCCGATATCCACCGTTCCGCCGTCCCCGGCGTACACGATCACGTTCGTCTTTTTCCCCAGCGCCCGGAAGGCGGCGCTCATCCCGGAGGCGCAGGCAGCTGCCGCGGCAAAGGCGATGTTGTACACCGGCACGTTCACCGCGGTCCTCGGGTACATCCCCTGAATGACGCTCGTGCAGCACGCAGGAATCACGAGCACCGTGTCCGGGCCGGACGCCTTCAGGATGTACCGGAGGCACAGGGACGAGCTGCAGCCGGCACAGGCGCTGGTGGTGGGGAGGATATACTCCTCTTTCGGGATCTCGGCCATGATCTCTCGCGTTCCGGGTAGGCGGGAAAGGGGGATAAGGCTGGTGTTCCCCTGCAATTTCCGAAACGATCCTTCAGCGGAAAAACAGGATCCGCTCCCGGCCTCCCACGGGGAGAGGAACCGGCCACATCCGGTGGGGACGGTCTCCCGGTGGGTTCCCCTACTCCACCTGGCTCGGGAGCCACCCGGCCTTCCTCACCATCCACCAGGCGGCCGCGGTGGCGAGGACCGTGGAGAGGATGATGGTTCCCAGGTAGAGGGGGATATGCTCCTCGGTGAAGTTGAACATCATATTGGAGGCCACCGTCGCGATGGTGTTGGGGACAAGAAGCGCCGTCCCGATGATCGTCAGGTACGCGACGAGCATTGCCAGGCGGTTGTTCAGGATCTGCAGCTGGTTGTTGTAGATGGACTGGAGGACCTCGAGGCCGCTCGCAAGCACCTCTGACAGGTGCTCGGCGAGGCCGATCTGGGCCTGGACCTCCACGATCAGGGCATTGATCCGGTCCAGGATCTTGTCGTCGTCCGTGAGGAGCTCGGCGTCGCCGTACCGGAGCGAGGAGAGGGTGTCCACCGTTGCCCAGAGCCCCCCCAGGTACACGATCAGGGCATGCTTCATATCGTAGATCTTCTGGGCGATCAGCGCCCGGGGGGTCTTCGGGTTGGTGAGCTCCTTGGAGAGCATGTCCCCATGCTCCTCGATCTCGGCCAGGTAATCGAAGTTGCGGGAGTTATTCTCGTCGATGATCCGGATCAGGAGGTGAGTGATTTTATCGGGGGTGGGCAATTCCCTGGGGATCTTCCGCAGCAGGGTCTCGGCGTACCGGCGCATCCGGAAGAAGCGCCGCACCTCCCGGGTGTGAAGCGTAACGATGGCCTTCTCGTGGATCAGGATGAAGAGCGGTTCCAGCTTGACATCGAATCCCTCCATGAAGATGGCAGGCACCATGAGCCCCATCTCATTGTCAAAGTCCTCGTACCCGCTCCGCGGGTTCTTCATCAGGTTCCGGACCAGGAGCTCCGTGAAACCCAGGGACTGGGCCACGGCGCAAACGTCCCGGTCAATGTCATCGATGATGTAGTCAATCCAGGCAAGGTGCGCATCCTTCACGAGCTCGGTGAAGTCGCTGATGCTCTGGGACTCGCGCCGGAGGGTACCTTCGGCCCTCAGCACGGCGCAGAACGCCTTGCTCTCCATGGCAGGAATGACGTCGTTGACTCTGAGGCCTGCACAGGGCGCCTGCTCTTCCATACGGGTACGGTGACTCCGGGCAGGGATAAGGATTTGCATGCCCCGGACTCACCGTCAGGGAGCAGATCAGGAAAAAGAGGGATTTGCGGGAGTTTCTGTCACTTCCAGACGTCCACCGGGGCGATGTTCGCATCGATGAGGAGGCCGAAGTCGAAGGTCTTTGTCCAGCCGGTCTTCTCGAACATCTTCATGAAGCAGACCCCGACCAGGGGTACCCGGTACTTGCCGATGACCGCCTTCATCTGGTCGGCGGTGACGGTGGAGTTGGGCATGGAGAGCCCGCCCATGAGCACGATGGCCTTCGGGTTCGGGCGGACCCCCGTGGCCGAGACCTGCATCCCCACGTCAGCGACCGGTACGATCTTCTTTGCCTTCGACTCATCCGTCAGGGGGACAAAGACCTGCTCCGCGGGAAGGCCCCGGATGGCAAAGCCCAGCAGTTCGATGAACGGCGTGCAGGTCCCGGGAACGCCGTAGTACACCAGCTGGTCACCCTTCTGCAGGTTCAGGGACTCCACGTACGCCTTGAAGGGCCGGAGGATCCCGGGCACCGATTCAAACACCTCGTGCTGCTTCATGGGGGAGAATAAGCGCATGCGAGTACTTAAACCCCATTGCCTGCGACCTGCAGGGAGATGAGCGCTCCCCGGCCGGGATCACCGGAAAGATGCCATGATGGCAGAGGATACCCCAGGGCAGGACAGGAGAGGTCCCGGTGAGGAGAATACCACCCGACCGGGTTCAGTGGAATACATTAACTTGATTCCTTTACCACCCCAAAAATAAAAAAGAAGTGATTAATTCGCCCAATGGCGGAAAGAACATCTTCAGACAAAGATCACATCGAAAGCTACATATTTTCCCAGCCATATTCACCGTTGATGACCATCTCCGGGGAGGACATCTCCCGCGTCACCAACCTGCTGAAGCTGCGGCCGCGGGGGATGTCCATCGCTGCCATCGCAAAGGAGCTCCACCTGAACCGGAACTCGGTGGCCAAGTACCTGGACCTGCTCACGGCATCCGGTGCCGTGGAGCAGACCCGGGTGGGGCCGGCCAAGCTCTACTTCACCGCCCCCCGGGTGCCGGTATCGGGGATGATCAACCTCTCCTCTGATTATTTCATCATGCTGGATGCGAACCTCCGGGTCCTGTACGTGAACAACAATGTGCTCACCTTTGAAGGGCGGACACGCCCCGAGGTCCTCCAGAAGAAGCTGGACGAACTCTCCTTCGTTCTCACTGGCGGTGAAGAGATCCAGAGATATCTCCATTCCACCGAACGGGACGAGATCTTCCAGCGGGAGGTGGAGGTCCGGACGGGGGAGGAGACCTTCCACTTCCGGGTGAAGATCATCTCCACCGTATATGAGAACGGGACCCAGGGGACCACCATCCTTCTCCAGGACATCACCACCGAGACAGAGCAGCGGAAGGCCATCCAGGAGAGGGAGGAGAACCTCCGGGCGGTGATGGCCACCGCCCCTGCCATCATCCTCACGGTGAACGGGGAGGGGAAGATCCTCTATGCCAACCGCGCAGCCGGAACCTACACCGCGGCGGATGTTGTCGGAACCTCCCTCTTTGACTATGTCCCCCCAGACCAGCAGGAGATTCTCCGTCACCACCTGGACCTGGTCTTCACCACGGGCCGGCCCACCGGTTACGAGGTGTGTGGCTATGGCCCCGAGGGCCCGGGAACTGCATGTTACGAATCCCACCTGGG
>JAJRDF010000089.1 GCA_028678555.1 Methanomicrobiales archaeon | reverse complement strand
TCAGCCCGTTCTTTGCCATGCTCATCCTGGGGGCCCTCCTGTTCCTGTACCGCGATCATTACCCGCGTCTCCGTTCGCCGGCAGGGATCGCTGCCGCGGTGGCCGGCATCCTCATGCTGGGGAGCGCGGCCGGAACCCTGGTCCAGATGTCCTGGGCCCTTGCAGCCACCGGGCCGGAGGCCACGGCTCTCGTAACCGGCATCCTCATCGTGCTGGCCGCGATCCCCGGGATCCTCTGCCTGAGGATCGCTCTCTCGTCTTCTCCCTCATGGACCGGACGGGAACGCCTGACGCTGGTCGCTGCCGGACTCCTCGCGCTGGTGGTCTGGTCGGGATTCCTGGCGGGGCCCGTTGTCGCCGTGCTGGCAGCGGTGCTCCCCGGAGAGCGGTAGTCTTCTCTTTTTCTGAAGCTGTACCTGTCGTTTTCTCCCATGCGGTGCGGGAGGGGGCTCCCCCCCCCTCCCGGCCCCTCCCCCGGTGAGGATGGCTTTCCACGTCTGTTGATGCTGAAATCCGGATCAACCGGCGGGGGTGCCCACGCGGCGGGGGCAGAGCCGGAGCGGAGCCCCCGAGAGCGTCTCACCAGTATGCATCATATCGGAGAAACCGACGGGAGGAGATCTTCAGGATCAGCCGCATGGGTCGCGGCGGGGCGGTGAGCCCATGCGAGAGTCCCGGTAGTGAGTGAATGGCTCATCGTGCCAGATCCCCATGAGCGGCAGCCGCAGCGTTCAGAAGAGGGAGAGGAAGGCCCAGTACACGGCGGCCTGCATCAGGGTGAGGGGAATTCCGGCCCGGACAAACTCGCGGAATCCCAGGGTCTCCCCCTGCCGTTCGGCGTTCTGGATGATAATCACGTTGGAGGCGGCCCCCAGGATGGAGAGGTTGCCGGCGATGGTGGATCCCGCGGCCAGCGCCATGAGGGGGATGACGGACTCTGAGGATGAGATCAGGGGCAGTACCAGGGCCACGAACGGCACGTTGGAAAGGAACTGGGGGATGGTGATACCGAGGAGCAGGATGACACCGGTATTCCCGAGAGCCGGCCCGGCCATCTCCATCAGTGCCTGGAAGAAACCGGTGGACCAGACCGATGCCATCAGGACGAACATGGCGGCAAAGAAGACGAGGGTCGGCCAGTCGATCTTTCTCACCAGTTCCCACCGGCGCGGGCTGGCCAGCAGG
This sequence comes from Methanomicrobiales archaeon, assembly GCA_028678555.1. Classification (GTDB taxonomy): domain Archaea; phylum Halobacteriota; class Methanomicrobia; order Methanomicrobiales; family JACTUA01; genus JAJRCY01. The sequence continues at coordinate 5,106 of JAJRDF010000089.1, read as the reverse complement.
GGAGGGAGGGCAGCGAGGAGCGCGATGAAGGTGAGGGAGAGGCCGGTGGGGAACCCCAGGGTGACCGTGGCCACCGTGAGAACGATGAGCACGAGTATCAGGAGGAGGGAGACCTGCGAGAGCCGGGCAAGGGCCGGGTCGGTGACCTTACCCTCATCGATGGAACAGGCCCGGTGGCCGAACTCACCCGGGTACATCCACCGCACGACCAGGTAACAGAGGAGAAGTCCCACGAGGGTTGGGATACCCAGCGTGACGAGAAAGGTGACGAAGGGGTTGGGCACCGGCCCTTCCACGGCGATCAGCAGGTTCTGGGGATTCCCGATGGGCGAGAGGACCGATCCCGTGGTCACGGCAAAGGCGAGGGCAAGGAGCAGGATACGGGACGGGATCCCGTTCCGCCGGGCCACGGCGATGACGAGCGGGGTCCCGATAATGGCAAGGGTGTCGTTCATGAGGAGCGCCGAGAAGAGCCCGAAGGAGAGGATCAGGAGGAGCAGGAGCCGGTCGTAGGTCCCTGCCCGGCTGAAGAGCCGGTAGGCCAGGTGGGAAAGGTACCCGCTGGCCTGGAGGGCCTCCCCCACGACAAACATGCCGAAGAGGAAAAGCATCACGTCCGGGTTGATGGCAGCAAGCGCCTGGGCGGGGGCGATGGATCCCGTGAGGAGCACCACCACGGCCCCGGCCAGCATGATCTGCCAGATCTTAAGGGTGTACCTCCCCACCTGCCTGACGGCGATGGCGAGAAAGACCAGGACGACGACGGCGAGCGGGATGAGGGACTGCAGGTCCCCGGCCGTCATATGGTTCCCCCCCGTGCCTGACCCTCTAACCCACCATGCCGGAGGGGAGATTGGTCTTCAGGCAGAACACGAGGTCCGCGAGGATATCCCCCAGCGGTTCACCGGTGACGGACCGGTCCCGGAGGGTCTCGGCCAGGCTCCCGCCCTCGATCCGGCGGGCGACCACCGGGAGGAACCGCCGCTCGTCACGGGTGGCGGATCCCCGGGCCGCCTCCATCAGGCGCTCCAGCTCCGGCTGGATCCGGGAGGTGCCATGCTGGATGGCCGTCCCCAGCAGGCCTGCGATGACACCCTCGTCCCTGTCGGCCCCGGGATCCGGGTGCCGGAGCAGAGCTGCGAGGAACGCCACCATGGCGAGATCCGAGTGGATGCACTCCTGCTCGTCCAGAGCACGGATCTCCAGGCAACCCGGTGACAGCCGCTTCACCAGGGAGGCCGCGTCGGGGGCTGTCCCTGCCCCGGCTCCCGCGATGGGCGGTATGTCTCCTGTCATTTGGAGAAGCCGGTTATCCGCCGCCGGCTCCAGCCGGCCTTCAACGAAGGGGGATGCGGCGGAGACCGCCACCAGGTACGGGAGGAGGGAGAGGATCTTCCGGAACAGCTCCTCCCCCTCGTCCTCGGTCCCATAGATGACACGGATCCGCAGGCACTGGCTGTTTGCTGCCCCGCCCTCTCCTTTGAGGATCGGGTGCATCCCCAGTCCCAGCAGGGTATACCGGCCGGCCCGGGCATGCTGGATCGCCATGATGCCTTCCAGGAGCTGCCCTTCCCGCCCGGTGAGGGTCTCCCCGGGAGGCTCTGCCCGGATTCCCACGACATGGGGCAGGGGTCCCCGGAGGATCCGGGTCCCGTGGAGGATCCCTCCCCTCACCGGGTCCCTGCCCAGGTCCCGGAGGAGGTGTTCTGCCTCGGGGAGCGGCTGCAGTGCAGGGTTGTTGAGGGAGAAGTGGTGAAGGGTCTGTGGAGCCCGGGGGACCGGGGCCGGAGGGGGGGAATCCATGCCGGTCATGGCGCGTTCAGGCCCGGGGATCTCAGCCGGGCCCCTCCCCCACGAGGGCAGCCACGATCCGCCGGTTCAGGTCCGGATAGGAGGTGTCCTCGCCACCCTCCAGGGACGGGTTGTCGTTCACCTCGATCACGTACGGCACCCCATCGCACTCCTTGATATCCACACCGTAGAGCCCCCGGCCGATGGCCCGTGCCGCCGCAAGGCCTGTCTCGATCACCGGGCGGGGGACCTCCGGTGCAGGAACGCTCCGGACCGCGCAGTACACCAGGTGGCCATTCACCGTGTCCTGGATCTTGAAGGTCTCGGACGGGATGATGTACTGGGCTGCGTAGAGGAGTTCGCCATCCAGGACCCCGATCCGCCAGTCATAGCTGCTGGAGAGGTACTGCTGGGCCACGATCCAGTCCGAGAGCTTGATGAACCGCTTCGCCACCTTCAGGAACTGGTCCACCGTCTCCACCTTCTCGACACGGAGGGAGAAGGAGGTGGACGGCTCCTTCAGGATCACGGGCCTTCCCAGGGTGGAGAAGACATCGTCTGCACCGGACCTTGTGATATCCCCCTTCGAGAGGAACCGGGTTTCGGGGATCCTGACCTGCTTCTCCATCAGGTGGAGGTACATGTTCACCTTGTCCGAGCAGACCTGGATGGAGACAGGATCGTCGATGACAGGGATCCCGTGGAATTCGGCGATTTTCGCGGCCACGTAGCTGATATGCAGGGGATCGGTCCGGCTCCGGATAAAGAGGCCGTCCACCCGGGCCACCTTCCGGACCTCCACAGGGAAGATGAAGTACACCCCGTGGCCCATCGCCTCGGCCTGCTCCCGGAGCCGGATCAGGGCGGTCAGCTGCTCGGAGGACCCCATCACCTGCCGGTCCACGAAGACCCCCAGGTCAGCCATGGCACTCCTCCTCCAGAACGCGGGTGAGGATGCCCCGCTCCTCCCGTGACAGGCTCGAGTACCTGACCGGCGTCAGGGCAGAGAGGGCGAACCGGTCTCCCGTCTGCGCGAAGATGCAGTTTACGAGTGGCAGGCGGAAAACCCGGTAGATCCCGGCGCAGAGGTCACCGACCCCGTCCGGGGCCCCGGCCGTTTTCCCGAAGATGGCGGTCACCGGGAAGATCTCGGTCTCCCCGTCAATGGGCTGGTAGCAGAAGGGGTACTTCCCGGCATTCGTGATGAACCGCACCACCCGTGCCGCGGTCTCAGTGTCCCTCACCACCGAGTACTCAGAGGGATCGGCAAAGTAGTGGACCCCATACAGGATCGCCGGAAGAGGAACCTGCCGGTCCGAGATCTCCCAGGGGAGTACGGGGATTCCGGCCTGCTCCGCCCTGGCAAGGCAGACGGGCACCACGTAAGCCTCCAGCGTGTCCCGGGACGAGGGAACCGGGGTCTTCCCCTCCACCTCCAGGCTCACGATCCGGTAGTAGGTCTCGGTCTTGAAGGAGTAGTCCTCGCTGATCACGTACGTCTCGTCACCTAGGTGGCGGAGGTGGATGGAAGCCGCGGTGAAAAGATCGCTCCGGGCTCTCCTCACCACCGGCCGTCACCCCCCGCGGTGCAGGGTTCCGGAAGGGGGAGGCGGGTCCCGCAGACGGAGTCTTCCGTGGCGCTGCAGGGTTCGGGAAAACCGGATCGGCCGGAAGGGGTCTCGGGGTGCGCCACCGTCGTATCCTCGGAGGGATGCTCCGGAGTTCTTCTGCCCGGAATCTGCGGTGGCTCTGGATTTATGCCTTTCTTCGGACCGGATCCTTTCAACGGCAGAAGGAAGAGAGGCGGGGTATCCCACCACCGGATGCTGACCGGACGGAGTGGACCCTCCCAGGGATCTCACGCTCCCCGACGAGGGCTGTTCCCCGTTCCTAGAAGAACATCATGGCGACGGTGGTGACCCCCCAGGAGATGGCGCCGCAGACGGGAAACGTGAGGATCCAGGCCATGATGATCTGGCGGGAGACACCCCAGTTGACCGCGGAGAGCCGCTTCACCGAGCCCACGCCCATGATGGAGGTGTTGATGGTATGCGTGGTGCTGAGGGGAATCCCGAAGATCGACGCGATCATGATAACCGCACCCGCTCCCGTCTCGGCGGCGAAGCCCTGGTACACCTCCAGCTTCACCATCCGCATCCCCATCGTCCGGATGATACGCCACCCGCCGATGGAGGTGCCGAGGCCCATGACCACCGCGCAGAGAAAAATCACCTGATAAGGGATGGAGAACGTCGGGAGGATCCCGCCCAGAACGAGGGCCAGGGCAAACACGCCGATAAATTTCTGCCCATCGTTACTCCCGTGGCCGAAGGCCATGAATGCTGCCGAGAAGGGCTGGAGCCTGCTGAACAGCCGTCGCACCATGGCCGGACTCTTCTTCTGGAAGATCCGGTAGATCGCAACGACAAGGAGTCCGCCTCCCAGGAATCCCAGGATTGTGGAGAAGAAGATGCCGACCAGGATCTTCGCCCACCCTGACCAGAGGAGGACACCCGGCCCGGCAGTTGCAAGGCCGGCCCCGGCCAGGCCTGCGGCGAGAGCGTGGCTCTCGCTGGTCGGCAGGCCGTACCGGGCAGCAGCGGTACTCCAGGAGACAATCGCTACCATGGCCGCCCCTATGGTGAGGAGGTTGATCACTGACGGATCGACAATCCCCGTGCCGATGGTGACCGCCACCGCCGTTCCCGCGAATGCGCCGGCAATGTTGAGGAGCGTGGCCATGAGCACGGCCTTGCGTGGCGACATGACCCGGGTTGATACCACTGTGGCAATGGCATTGGGCGCATCGGTCCAGCCGTTGACAAACTCCGCTGCCAGCACAAGGACCAGGACCACAACCAAGCCAAGTGTCACTTCTCCGGCCATGCAGTCCCTCCATCACTCAATAGTGATCCGTTCGCCCGTGACCATATAATGAACCTTCTCTGCTATCTTGCAGGCATGATCGCCACAGCGTTCCAGGTAGCGGGCGATCATCACGTAGTCGGTGCAGCGGCTGATGATGGAAGGGTCCTCCATCATGCGGGTGATGGCCTCGCGGAAGATCGTGGTCCGGAGGTCATCCACCTGGTCATCCCGCTTCGAGATACCATTCACAAAGGAGAGGTCCCCGGTCTCGTAGGCCTTCAGCGACCCTCCGATCATCCCGCAGACAATTCCCCCCATGTGGGGTATGGACAGGAGACCGTCGATGGGGGGCTCTTCCGCGAGCCGGAGGGATACCTTTGCGATGTCCTTCCCATAGCTGCCGATCCGGGTCAGGTAGGTGACCATCTTCAGGCTCGTGGCGATGGT
>JAJRDF010000088.1 GCA_028678555.1 Methanomicrobiales archaeon | reverse complement strand
CCGGAAGATCCAGCACTCCCTGGCCACCCGCTGCTTTGATCCCTTTGACCGTCACCTTCCCTACCGGTACCGGCTGAAGGAGCTGGGCTATACCATCGGCACCTTCTTCGTCCGCTCGTATGAACAGGGCGAGAGGACCTACACGGCCATGCTCTGCCGGGGGTACGGCCGACACACCCATGTCTTTGTGACGAAAAAGCCCCTGGTCCCGGCTGACTGGGCGTTTCTGTCCATCGGGATCGCGGTGCCGTTACTCGCAGCCCTCGCGTTCACGGTGCTGCGGTAACGGGTAGATTCCCTCAGCGGGAGGGGGCCGCGCCCCCTCTTGGTCCCACCCCCGCGAGAGGATAGTCTGAGCCGACATGGTGGGCGATCCCGGGGGACCGCCGGGGGGACGCCCACGCGGCGGGGGCGGAGCCCCCAGGAGCGTCCCAGCAGGCGTATCCATCGCAAGTACCCTCCTCCGGTATGCAACCTGTAACCGGATTCCATTGCTGCATCCGTTGCCGCGGCCGCGGGGGGGTTCGTAACCTCTATCCCTCCGCCCGGCAAGAATCTCAACCATGCCATCCAAGTTCGGGAAAGGATTCGTGGTGAACCTGATGCTCCTTGCCAAGCACTTCGGCCAGCCGCCGGCCCAGGCATGGCCGGGGGTGGCGGACCACATGGAGGAGATGACGCTCCCGGAGCAGTTCAAGGGGACCGAAGTGGAGAAGATCCTGGAGGTGCTGCGCAAGCAGGTGTACTGGCACCAGCCGGGGTCCATGGACCGCGAGGATGCGGCCGAGGTGCTCCGTACGATGAACCGTCTGGCGGTGGCCATCGACCGCGCGCTGGGGGTCACGGATCCCGACACCGGCCAGTACGATTGATCTGTTTCCGGGCAGAAACGGAGTGACCATTCTGGATGCCGGCAGGGACAACTTCATCGACGTTCCGGGCTCCATGAACTATATAAGCTCTCACGCCGATACGTACTGAAATGGGAACAGCTGCCCGGACGAGAGGCTATTTTTCCCAGATTTTCCCGGAGACCATCGATGCCTGAGACCTACGATGCTTCCACGATCACCGTACTGGAAGGGCTGGAACCGGTCCGCAAACGGCCGGCCATGTACATCGGCTCCACCGACACGCGGGGCCTGCACCACCTGGTCTACGAGGTGGTGGACAACTCGGTGGACGAGGCCCTCGGCGGCTTCTGCTCGCTGATCATGGTCACGATCCACAGAGACGGCTCCTGCACTGTCGAGGATAACGGACGGGGTATACCGGTTGGCGTGATGCCGGACCAGGGCAAGTCGGCCCTCGAGGTGGTGATGACGATCCTCCATGCCGGCGGGAAGTTCGACAAGGCCACCTACCAGGTCTCAGGCGGCCTTCACGGCGTCGGGGTGCACGTGGTGAACGCACTCTCCACCCGGCTCTCGGCCCAGGTGTACCGGAACGGGAACCGGTACACGATGGAGTTCGAGAAGGGGCTGATGACGAAGGGGCTCCAGCGCCAGAAGGAGACGCTCCAGGATCTGCGGGCCCGGTACCAGCGCCGCTACGGGGCAGAGGCGCTGGCATTCGACATGGGCCTGCCGGACCCCGCGGCTTTCCTCCTGGCCGCTCCCCTCTCCCTTACCGGCACCGTGATCACCTTCACCCCCGATCCCAGCATCTTCGAGACGGTGACCTTCGACTACGAGGTGCTCTCCCACCGGCTGCGGGAGCTGGCGTACCTGAACAGCGGGGTCACCTTCCGGATCCACGACGAACGGAGCGGCGACGGCGAGACGTTCTGCTTCCAGGGCGGGATCTCGGAGTACGTCTCCCACCTGGTTGGTGAGGCCGGGCGGCTTCACGACGAGGTCATCTGCCTGAAGGGGAAGGATGCGGAGCAGGGTGTGGAGGCAGAGATCGCGCTCCTGTACACGAAGGGCTTCTCGGAGACGGTGTTCACGTACGTGAACAGCGTGAACACCCGGGAAGGGGGTACCCACCTGGAGGGGTTCCGCTCGGCCCTTACCCGGGCCATCAATACGGCGGGAAAGCGGGCGAACCTCTTCAAGAACAGCGACACCGCCCTCCGGGGTGAGGATGTGCGCGAGGGGCTCATCTCGGTGATCAGCCTGAAGCTGGCCAACCCCCAGTTCGAGGGCCAGACGAAGATGCGCCTGGGGAACTCGGCAGTCCGGGGTATTGTGGACTCGCTCGTGTACAGTTGCCTCACCGAGTACTTTGACGAGCACCCGAAGGTGATCGCAGCGGTCATGGAGAAGGGTCTCATCGCTGCCCGTGCCCGTGAAGCGGCCCGCAGCGCCCGGGATCTGGCCCGTCGGAAGTCCTCTCTGGAGTCGGCGGGCCTGCCCGGCAAGCTGGCTGACTGCTCCGAGAGGGAGCCCGCGAAGTCGGAACTCTTCATTGTCGAGGGGGACAGTGCCGGGGGCTCGGCCAAGCAGGGCCGGGACCGGAAGTTCCAGGCGATCCTCCCCCTCCGGGGCAAGATCCTGAACGTGGAGAAGGCAACAGAGGAGAAGATGCTGAAGAACGCCGAGATACAGACGCTCATCTCGGCCATCGGCACCGGGATCATGGAGGAGTTTGACCCCGAGAAGTGTCGCTACCACAAGATCGTGCTGATGACGGATGCCGACGTGGATGGCGCCCACATCCGGACCCTCCTTCTCACCTTCTTCTTCAACGAGATGCGGGAGCTGATCAACCTGGGGTACGTGCACATCGCCCAGCCGCCCCTGTTCCGGGTCGCGAAGGGCAAGCAGGAGCGGTACGCGTACCGGGAAGACGAGATGAAGAAGGCGCTGGCCGAGATGGGGGAGAAGGGGACCACGATCCAGCGGTACAAGGGTCTCGGCGAGATGAACGCCACCCAGCTCTGGTCCACCACCATGGACCCCTCAACACGGATACTGAAACAGGTGACCATCGAGGACGCCTTTAATGCTGCCGAGATCTTCAACAAGCTGATGGGGGAGGACGTGGATGCCCGGCGCGACTTCATCCGCCGGCACGCGAAGGAGGTGACGAACCTTGATATCTGAGCGCCGGGTGCCGGTGACCATAGAGAAAGAGATGCGGGACTCGTACATCGACTACGCCATGTCGGTCATCATCGGCCGCGCCATCCCTGACGTCCGGGATGGTCTGAAACCCGTACACCGGCGCACGCTCTTTGCCATGTGGGAGATGGGCAACACCAGCGACAAGCCGTACAAGAAGTCGGCCCGGGTGGTGGGGGACGTGATGGGCAAGTTCCATCCCCATGGTGACACGGCCATCTACGACACGATCGTGAAGATGGCCCAGGACTTTGCCTACCGCGCCCCTCTCGTTGACGGCCAGGGGAACTTCGGGTCCATTGATGGTGATGCTGCTGCGGCGATGCGGTATACTGAGGTCAGACTCACGAAGGTGGCCGAGGAGCTCCTCCAGGATCTGGACAAGGAGACGGTCCCCTTTGGTCCCAACTTCGACGAGTCCCTGAAGGAGCCGCTGGTGCTCCCCGCAAAGATACCGAACCTGCTGGTCAACGGGTCCAGCGGCATTGCGGTCGGCATGGCTACCAACATGCTCCCCCACAACCTGCAGGAGGCCTGCCGGGCGGTCACCGCCTACCTGGACAACCCGTCCATCACGGTCGACGAGCTGATGAAGATCCTACCGGCACCAGACTTCCCCACCGGCGGTGTCATCATGGGGACGGCGGGAATCCGGGAGGCGTACACGACGGGCCGCGGGAAGTGCGTGGTCCGGGGCGTGGCCGAGATCGTGGACGAGGAGAAGAACCCGGCCATCATCATCAGCGAGGTACCCTTCCAGGTGAACAAGGCACGGCTCGTCGAGCAGATCGCGGAGCTGGTGAAGGAGAAGCGGATCGACGGTATTACCGACATACGGGACGAATCCGACAGGGACGGGATCCGGGTGGTCATCGAGCTCCGGAGGAACTCAATGCCCGCGGTCGTCCTGAACCAGCTGTACAAGCATACCACGCTGGAGTCCAGCTACGGGATTATCCATTACGCCATTGTCGATGCTCAGCCCCGGGTCCTCCCGCTCCCTGATCTGCTCCAGCAGTTCGTGCTGCACCGGATGACGGTGGTCCGGAAGCGGACCCAGTTTGACCTGAAGAAGGCCGAGGAACGAGTTCACATCCTGAAAGGTCTCCTCCTGGCCCTCGCCAGCATCGATGCCGTCATCGCCACCATCCGGGCTGCCGACTCGGCCGAAAAGGCAAAGGAGGACCTGACCGTGAAATTCAGTCTCTCTTCCGTGCAGGCCGACGCCATCCTGAAGATGCAGCTGCGCACCCTCGCTGCCCTCGAGCGGAAGAAGATCCAGGATGAGCACGACGAGGTCGGGAAGGAGATCCTCCGCCTGAAGGAGATCCTCTCGGACGATGCCCACATCCGGGCCGAGATCCGGAAGGAGATGCAGGAGATGGCACAGAAGTACGGGAACGACCGCCGAACCCGTATCAGCCACGACGTCCTGGACCTCACGAAGGAGGACCTGATCGAGGACCGTCCCATGCTCGTCTCCCTCACCGGCGAGAACTACATCAAGCGCATGGCCCTGGAGACCTACCGGAAGCAGCACCGGGGCGGGCGGGGTATCACCGGGATGGCCATGAAAGAGGAGGACATGGTGGATGACGCCTTTGTCGCGAACATGCTGGACTACCTCCTCTGCTTCACGAACACGGGCCGGGTTTTCTGGCTGAAGGTCTACGACATCCCTGAAGCTGCCCGGACGGCCAAGGGCAAGCCCATCGTGAACCTCCTGAACCTGCAGGACGAGCGGGTGACAAACGTAATCCCGGTCCGGGAGTTCCGGGAGGACCATTTCCTGATCTTCGGGACGAAGAGGGGACTCGTCCCCAAGATCCCGCTGGCCGAGTTCTCCCGGCCCCGGCCCTCAGGACTCAACGCCTTCGCCCTGAGGGAGGGGGACGAGCTGGTGGACGTGAAGATGACCGACGGGAACCGGGAGCTGATCCTGACCACCCGGAAGGGCCGCTCCCTCCGGTTCCACGAGCAGTCCATCCCGATGCGCCACCGGAACGCGCTCGGGGTCATCGGGATCCGGATGCGGCCCAACGATACGCTTCAGTCCCTGACTGTGCTGGAGCATGACCACCTGCTCACCATCACCGACTCGGGCTACGGCAAGCGGACCGAGTTCGAGGAATTCCGGGGGCACGGACGGGGCACCATGGGGGTCATCAACATCCGGATGGAGTACGAGAGCGGCGTCGTGGCCGCACGGTCTGTCTCGCCAGGGGATGAGGTCATTGTCATGTCCTCGTCAGGGAACGTGATGAGGACCCGGGTGGACGAGGTCTCCATCCAGAAGCGGAACACCCGGGGAGTCCGGATCATGAACCTGGAAGAGGGGGATAAGATCGTCGGCGTGGCCGTGATCCGGGCCGATACGGAAGAGAACGGTGCGTGAAAAACCGTTCTCACCCTGTCAGTATTTTTTCCCGGAAATCTCCTTCTCTGATCAAATTTACTGTCCTTCCTGAATCCCGCTCGAAGACGGTATCCTCATGGAGGTGGGACCGGGAGGGGGCGCTCCCCACTCCCGTCGCCCTCCCCCGGTGAGGACAGGTTCTCCATCGGTTGATACCGATCTCGTCTCCTCGGTTACCACATATCCCTCAGTTGAAGGGGAGCATCACGCCATCGCAGAGGGATGGGAGGCAACCGGGACGAAAAAGGAAAGGGTACCAGACCGCCTGATTGTCTATCCGGTGAACCAGGCCTTCACCAGCATGTCGGAGACCTCGTTCGGATAGAAATTGGTACCCCGGTAGTGGATCCCATCCGGATACGGGTTCCCGGAATTCAGCGGGGTGTAGTAATAGTTCTTCATGTCGTAGGTCCCGGCGTCCAGCACGAGGTAGTAGGTGTTCCCGGTCGTGAGGATACCGGTTTTTCCGATGGGAACTTCCACCCAGGACGGGCTGGAGGAGCTGGTGGAGGTGACCATGGCCGGGGTGATGGTGGCCGTGGCCAGGTCCGGACCATTCAGCGTGCTTCTCACCCGCACCGTGAGGTTCAGGGTCGGGGTCCCCTTACGGGCGAGGCCGAAGGCAACCCGGCTGATACCGGTACCGGCCGCTTTCATCGACTGGGCCTGCTTCACGTAGGTGCTGCTGTACCCCAGGTAGGTGGACGTGGTGGTGGTCTCAGTGGTGGTCACCAGCTGCTCGGGCGAGGGGGTCGGCGTGGGTTCCGGAGTGGGAGTGGGAGTGGGGGTGGGAGTCGGGGTCGGCGTCTCTGTGGGTGAAGGT
>JAJRDF010000087.1 GCA_028678555.1 Methanomicrobiales archaeon | reverse complement strand
GAAGGGGGTGAGGGGAACAGTTACCTGGAACCTGTCCCCCCTCCCCCGCAACCACCGGATGGCTTCACCATCTGGGCTGAGAGGTCGATTTCCTGGGCCCGGCTCCGTGCAGGCCGGCATGACTGGAATTCTCTCTGCATGAAGTTTGTGGTCAATGCATTCACCCGGCAGGAAGGGGCGGCTGCCGGGGGAAACGCGGATGACTTCGCGAGAACGCTTGACCGGTTCGATCAGCAGCCGGATGGCTGGCACTCGGCACCACGGGGAGCGGTGATCTTCTTCGAAGGCCGGGATTCAAATGCCTTTGGTCATGCAGCCATATACCTCGGGGATGGGCGGACGATCGATGCATTCGGCAGTGTTGCTGAACATTCCATGGACGAATTCGCAGGGGAGCCGCATGTGGGGCGCTATCTCGGGTGGGCATACCCGCCTGAATCCTGGAGACCTGCGATATCGCGGGTACGCCTCAGCCTCTCCGTCCATGACAGGTCCGGCTCCGGTCCTCTCCTCCCGGGAGTCCGGGTCGCCGGTTCGGATGGAACGGGCACTCCCTTCGATACTACCACTGATGCCAGCGGGGGGGTGATGATAGAGGGAGATGCGGGAGAATGGCACATCACCTCATCCAGAGGGGGCTTTCAGACCACCACATGGACCCTCCCGGTCCTTTCAGATGGCAGACTGGATCTTGTTCTTCAGCCCATTCCTCCGCCATCCCTGGGGGAACTGGTGGGCTGGGGTCAGGATGCCTACGGCCAGAAAGAACTGCCCGACGGCGTCGGTTATTTCGTCATAGCCCTCTATACAGGGATACTCGTGGTACCCTGGTTCTCCACAGGAAACCCGCCCGGATTGGAAAGAACGCGCCATGTTAAACAGATACTCGATACTTCGCATGAGAACAGCCGGGAAGACCGCCCGACAGTGCATACCATACGCCGGGCAGGTCCACAGGACGACCCGGTTCCGGCCGTGCGGAAATACCGGAAAGTTCAGTATATGTCATTTATTTTACATTTACTTTCTAAATGAATAATGATAAATACTTAATCTATTCTTTACTCTCATTGTACCGGCCATGGGCGGGATCCCTGCGGCCGGGGGGGTAGGATCCATCACATGAAGCTGCAGATACCATGGATAGTCTGTCTGATCCTGATGGCGGGGTTCTTTGTCTCCCCGGCACCGGCCGTGATTGTGAGAGGGGACACAGGCACCGTCCCCGGGGGCATCTTTGGACTTGCCCTCAGCCGCCCCACTGCCCTCGCGCCGGGAACAGGGACCGAACCTGGTCCGGAACTGGGCACACTCTCGCCCGCCCTCACCTGGAAAGCGGTCACAGGGGCAGAGGACTATACCGTCTTTGTGAGTAAATACCCGTATGGCTCTGCGAACATCATCTGGTCGAAGGGGAGTATCCACGGAACCTCTGTCACCATCCCGCAGGGGGTCCTCGTCCACAGCGGGAAGTACCGGTGGAACCTCCAGGCCCGGAGCGGCACCACCTGGTCGTCCGTGTCAAATACCCTCTACTTCCAGACGCCCCCCTTCCGCGCACCGGTCGCCCTCTCGCCGGGATCGGCATCGTCACCCGGTACCCGGCTCACCACGCTGACGCCGACCCTCACCTGGACGGCACCGGTCGGTGCGGAGAACTATTCCGTGGCCATCAGCAGGTATCCCTACGGGTCCGCAAACATCGTCTGGAATCCGCAGGGCATCACCGGAACCTCCCTCACGGTGCCTGCCGGAGTCCTCTCCAGCGGGACGAACTACCGCTGGAACCTGCAGGCCCGCGCGGGAACCCGCTGGTCCCCGGTCTCCAGCACCCTCTACTTCCAGGGGCCTCTCGCCGGTTCTCTCCCGCAGGTGACCACGAAGGGGACAGGCAGCGTGGCCAGTACCACCGCCCGGCTGGAAGGAACCCTGGTCTCCACGGGAGGGTTCCCCTGCACCGTCGGGTTCGAGTACTGGACCGGAAGCGCGTCCCCCACCGCCACCGCGCGGGTCACCATGTCCGCACCCGGATCGTTCGGCGTTGATCTGAAGGGCCTCCCACCGGCCACCACCTACCAGTTCCGGGCCGTGGCCGAGAACCCGAAGGGGAAGGTGACGGGAACGACCCTCTCTTTCACCACCGCCCCGCAGGCGTACCTGGAGGGGATCGACGTCTCGGTCTACCAGCGCTCCATTGACTGGGCAAAGGTCGCGGCAGCAGGGAAGTCCTTTGCCCTGATCCGCTCCAGCTACGGCGATGTGAAGACCGATTCCACCTTCCTCACCAACATCCGGGGGGCCTCCGCCGCGGGCGTCCGGGCAGGTCCGTACCACTGCAAGGGATTCGGTCTCACCTCGTCCACCTCCGATGCCGCCGTCATCGCGGATGCGAAATCCGAGGCCGCCTACTTCCTGGCGGTTGCAGGTGACTGCATCAGGGACGGCTACCTCCGGCCGGTCCTCGACGTGGAGCAGGAGGATGCCCGGGCCATGGGATCCGCGAAGCTGAACCTGTGGGTCACCACCTGGATCTCTGAAGTCCGGGCAAAGACGGGAGTCGAACCGTTCATCTACACCAGCCAGTCCGTGGCCCAGTCGTTCCTGAATGCCGAGAACCGGGCCAGTGCCCGGTGGATCGCCCGCTGGGGCGGCACCGAACCCTCCGTCGGGTGGGACTTCTGGCAGTATTCCTCCACCGGAACGGTGTCCGGGGTCCAGGGGACCGGCGCCGGGTACGTGGACCTGGACCGGTTCCGCGGCGACATGGCCCGGCTGGATGCGGAATACGTGATTTGACGAAGGTGTGCCCTCCCGGCATCCCCCCTCCACTCCCTTTCATACGTCACTGACCACAGGGATTCCCCGGGATCCCCTCGTGGGGGAATGCCATCAGCCCCTGCCGGAAGGGTGGAGCCTGCCGCTTTTTTCCCATCCATCGGACCAACGTATGTTCAGAGGAGAGACCCGTTCACGGGGCAGAACAAAACCCCCGGGTTCATCTGGGAGGACCGCGCACCCTCGTGTATGGCCGTGACTTCCGGAGGAACCTTCACCGTCATCATGACCCTGGGGGCCGTGCTCTTCATCTCACTGGCAGTGACTGCCATCCTCGGGGTGCTGGCATCGAGGGAGAAGGTCCCCTTCACCTGGCATTTCACCATGGCGATCGTCTCCATCGCGATCCTGATCATCCACGGGGCCATTGCCATGGCGTATTTCCTGGGGATTTAGTACCCGGGTTCCACAGGAAAAGGGAGAGAGAAAGGAAATTCTATCTCCCGGGGGATTCACGTGACCGTGATGGTCCCTGTCATCGAGGGATGGATGCCGCAGTGGTACCGGTAGGTTCCGGCATTCCCGAACGTGAAGGAATACGCGGATCCCTTCGAGAGGGTATTGCTGCTGAAGGCGTCACCCACCACCGTATGCGGGGCGCTGTCCTGGTTCACCCAGGTCACCGTCGTACCCCGGGTGATGGTGAGGGTGCCGGGAACAAACGCAAAATTCTGAATCGTAACCGATGCCGTACCGCCCGGCGAGGGTGTCGGCTGGGTGGTGGGCAGGGAGGTCGCCGTGACGGTGGGTGACGGAGTGGCGACTGGAGTCGTGGGCGCCGGCGTGGTGGCCGTGGTCAGGGGAGTGGGTGGGAACGTGGAGGGAGGGGTTGTTGCCGGTGGTCCCGGGGGAGTCTGGGCTGTACATCCACAGGTAATGATCAATCCGATCACCACGAATCCAAGGATAGGATAGAGTCTGTTCATGTTGAATCTCCTGTCAGGAAACTACCTGTCCCGAGAATTATTAAACCCGCTCACTTTTCCCAGATCCTGAAACCAGGCATTGAAGAATGGCGGCGGGAGCCGGGACACATATCATGAACCAGTAAAAATTATCATTTATAGTATATATGATAATTATTCACTTCCTGAAAGGAGGAAACCGGACTCCAGGGTATTACCCGCCATCGCTGGCCAGGAAGATGGCCACAACATCCCCCTCAGCGAGCCGTGTATCCAGGCCGTCGAGGAACTCGATATTCCGGCCGTTCAGGAGGACCGTGAAAGGCCCCCGATGGGAGGGTGGTTCGTCCTGTGATTCCGATATTCCCTCAGGGATCTCCAGGTCCAAACCTTCGAGAAGCGTCCTGATCTGAGCCCCGGCAGGGAACTGGATGCCTCTCTCGCCCGGTCCGGATCCTGCCAGGGACCCTCCCAGGCGGACGGTGACCCTCATGGATCTGCCGCGGGATCGCCGAAGGTCCGGTCAATCCACCGGGCGATCTCATCCCGGACCGAGCGGAAACCGGCCATAATCTCGTCTTCCGTTCCGGTGAATGAGGCCGGATCGGTGAAGCCCATATGCAGGGTCTTTTTCGTCCAGGGGAAGGCCGGGCAGACCTTCGCCGCACGGTCACAGACCGTGACCACCAGGTCCATCTCCTGCCCGAAGAACTCTGTCAGGTCCTTGGACCGGTGGCCGGAGATGTCAATCCCCATCTCAGCCATCACCCGGACCGCGTGGGAAGAGAGGCGGAATGCCCGGGCACCGGCGCTGAACGCCTCGTACCGGTCGCCGTACCGGGCCCTGAGGTATCCCTCCGCCATCTGGGACCTGGCCGCATTGTGGCTGCAGAGGAAGAGGACCTTCTTCTTTCCTCCGGTGCGTTCGGCCATGGCTCACCGCTGACCCATGGATGCTAATGGTGCCCCTCAGTATGCGGCTTCCTGCCTGCAAAGTAGAGCCGGCAGTGGCACTGGCCCTGCTCTGCCAGTTCCTTTTCATGGTACTCGCAGGGGCAGATGATGGCCCGGTCTCTCTCCGGGTCCCCGCTCCGGATCCGGCAGGGACAGTACCGCTCGCCGAACCGTTTCTGGTTCCTGGCGAGGCCCCGGATCACGATCCTGAGCTTGTCCTTGTCCGGGTTCAGCATCCAGCCCTTCTCCTTCGCGTAGTTCCGGGCCCAGCCGAGCATCTTCTTTTCCGCTTCCTGATCTTCGGTCATTCCCGTCCCTCGAAGTCAGTCGGAGACCCCACCCTCCGGGGCCTCCGGCAGATCGTGTACTTCTCTTCCCGTCCCACGATATACCCAGCGATCCGGGGGGCGGATCAGATCCACCCGTAATGTTCCAGCAGGATCCGGATCCCGATGGCAATCAGAACCAGGCCCCCGACCAGCTCCATCCCCTTGCCGTAGGCATTCCTGATCCTGCCGCCCAGGAGGGCTCCGGCCAGGGCGATACCGAAGGTGACGGTGCCGATGACCACTGCAGGGACCATGATGTCGGGGGTGAGAACGGCGAAGGAGATCCCGGCCGCCAGGGAATCGATGCTGGTTGCCACCGAGAGGAGGAGGAGGGTGGCCAGGGTGAGGTCCGGGGGGGCCTCCTCATCCTCCCGGGACT
Source organism: Methanomicrobiales archaeon (assembly GCA_028678555.1). GTDB lineage: Archaea > Halobacteriota > Methanomicrobia > Methanomicrobiales > JACTUA01 > JAJRCY01. The sequence continues at coordinate 925 of JAJRDF010000087.1, read as the reverse complement.
CGAGGATCATCTTCACCCCGATGGCGGCCAAGAGCGCAAAGGCCACCCAGTGGTCGAAGGGGGCGATGATCCCGAGTACAAGGGTTCCGGCCCCCCAGCCCAGGACGAGCATCCCCGCCTGGAATGCACCGAAGGCAAGGGCAATGCGCAGCGCGTTCCGTATCCTGCCCTCCCCCTCCGCAACCCCGGCTCCCAGGGCCACGGCGAAACAGTCCATGGCCAGGCCGAGGGCAATGAGGAGGAGGTCGAGGAGGTCCATGGGGCGTATCCGGGTTCAGGGAAAGAGGGACGGCAGATCCGGAAGAAAAGAAGCGGGGGCCGGTGGTTCAGGCCCCGGATCGCCGGAGGGTCCGGCTACTTGGCACCGCGCTTGCCCAGGTGGTGGTCCATCATGAAGAGAAGGGCCACGCCCTTCTCCACGCTGGCCAGCTTCAGCCGGTAGACGATGTCACCGGCGTTCTGCTCCTCCTCCACCTGCTCGTCGATAAACCACTGGAGGAAATTGAAGGTGGCATAGTCCTTCTCGGCCGCCGCCAGATCCACGGCATCGTGGATGTGGGCGGTCACCTTCTGCTCGTGGGCCAGTACGTGCTCGAAGGCATCCAGGGGCGACCCCCACTCCGTTTTCGGGCCCTCGATGGGTTTCAGGGTGATCCGGGCCCCCTGGTCCACCAGGTAGCCGTAGAACTTCATGCCATGCTCCATCTCTTCCTTTGCCTGCACCTTCAGCCACGCGGCAAAGCCCCTCAGGTTGATGGACTCGAAGTAGGCCGACATGGAGAGGTACAGGTACGAGGAGAAGAACTCGCGGATCATCTGCGCGTTCAGCGCGTCACGAACGTTGTCCTTGATCATGGATTTCACCTCTACTAGCGGAGAAGGATTGGGAAGCCATCTATTTATGCATTGAGGAAGGGAGGGAACC
>JAJRDF010000086.1 GCA_028678555.1 Methanomicrobiales archaeon | reverse complement strand
GGCATCGCCCCCTCACTCGTGGATCATGGTGAGGAGCATCCGGAACCGGGAGAGAGCCTTCACCGCGTGGGGCACCCGGGCCGGCATGATCACCATCTGCCCCTCCGTGAGGTGCAGGGGTTTCCCGCCGATCGTAATCTCGGCCTCGCCTTCCAGCCCCTGAACGATGGCGTCGAATGGTGCCGTGTGCTCCGGGAGTCCCTCCCCTGCATCGAAGGCAAAGGCGGTGATGGTCCCCGCCTTTTTCAATACTACTGTGCGGCTCGCCACCGCTCCCTCCTGGAACGCGGCTAGGCCCTTCAGCTCTAGGACCTTCCCCCTCAGATCCTCCCGTTCGCCTGCCATAGCGTGTACCCAGTGGCGGCCGGAGGATATGAGATGTTCGGGTACCGTGTGCCGTTCCCTGGCAGGAGGATCGGCCGTCCTGGCCTGCGCCCCGCCCACCCTGCTGTGATCTTCCGCTTCAGTTACTGCTCAATTGATCAGTTCTGGGGGGAGGCTCTCGGGGGCTCACCGCCCCCGCCGCGTGGGCACCCCCCGCCGGTTATCACCGGAATGGAGATCCATCGGATGAGATCCACCGAACGGCTGACTATCCTCACGGGGGAGGGGCCGGGAGGGGGTCCCCCCCCTCCTGCATCATGAAATGTATCCGATGGTCGCACAGGAAAAACCGGCACACCGTCCGCCCTTTCAGAGGACACGCCCGAACTGGTTGATCAGCCGGATCAGGGCGGCGAATCCCTCCAGCTCCATGGCCAGCACGTCCTCACGGGCCATGCCCATGGAGGTCTCGCCATCGGCGGTGAGGGTGTCGGGGCCCCGGATCACGATCCGCTCCGTCCCGTCGGCCCTGAGCACCTCCTGTGCCTCCGGCTCGTGGACAAAGGCCCGGCCGGGGAGGATCACCGCCTGCTCCAGCTCAGCGGGGTCCAGATCCTTCAGGTCATCGATGGTGATCAGGTCCGCGATGTCCTTCTCCACGGCCACGACGCCGGACCCGTCCCCGCATGCGTCAAGCACCCGCTTCACAAACGGGGCCGCAACGCTCCCGGTGATCACCGTGGCCCGCCGCTGCACACGGGGCAGGGTGGCCAGGAGGTCCGGCTCCTGCAGGATAGCAAAGGGGGATCCCAGGCCCGGATCCGCGAGGGGGGTTCCGCTGATCCGCATCCTGAATTGGGATGCCAGGTCTGTGACCAAGTCCCGGAACTCCTCCACCGTGTGCTGCCGCTGGCCGGGGATCAGGGGGGCATTCCCCAGGATCAGGCCGTTCTCCGCCCGGTTGGCAAACCGCATCAGGATCAGGCCCTTCGCCCCCCGCTCCTCCAGCCACTCGCAGGTCCGGACCAGCACCTCGCCGTCGTTCACACCGGGCAGGACCACCGCTGCGGCATAGACGTCGATCTCACCGCAGAGCCGTTCCAGGATGGAGAGGGAGGCCTTCGGCGTGGGATCGTGCATCCACTTCTTCCGGAGCCGGGGATCCGCGGCAAAGACCGTGAAGGAGAGCTCCGCGAGGCCGTGATCGACCAGGAACTGTGCGATCTCCGGGTCATCAAACCCTTTCCCGCTGGTGTAGCCGATGTGGAGCGGCGCCTCCATCCCTGCCAGAAGCTCCACCAGCTCCCGGAACCGGGGGTAGCAGCTGGGGTCCCCGCCGCCGCTGATCGTGACACGGCTGAGGTCCCCCTCCAGCACCTGGAGCCGGGCCAGGGTATCGTCGGCGATGGCCCGCAGGTCGAGAAAGCCGGGATACCGTTCCTGCACCGAGCGGGAACAGTGGTCGCATCCCTTCCGGAAGGGGGGGCAGTGGCGGCAGCCGAAGGGCGGGACCTCCTTCGCGTGCCGGAAGTAGCAGTACCGGCAGAACCCCCGGCAGTCCAGGCCCGGCCTCCCGCCGATGTCCACCACGAGCTGCGCCATCTCAGGAAGTATCGGCCCTCCGGGATTAATGAACTTGTGATGGGGGAGCCGGCGGGGGACCGCAACTTTATATCGGAATGGGATAATCTCACGGGTGGGACCCCAGAGGAGGTTAGCCCCTCCCGGCGCCTCACCCGACAAGGATCTCTTGTCCGGGTTCAATCGTCATGATCGCTCTTCGGGGAGGTGGGGTAGGTTCTCACTTCTGTCCTTCGCCGATACTATTATCGTGCTCACCGCCATGAGGGCTGTCATGCGACAGAGCGTGGAGCTGCTCCATCGCTTCCGCTGGGCACCGGGGTACGATTTCAACAGGGTGGGCATCCTCTATACCAACCGGGGGGCACCGAAGGACCAGACCTGTGTTACCGGGGACTGCATCACCCGCCTGGCCAACACCTACATGGAGGTGGAGGCCGGGCAGGGGACCACCGTGGTCCCGTACCACCGGGTGCTGGAGATCCAGTACGACGGCCGGGTGGAGTGGCGGAAGCCGGGGCTGTAAGCAGCTGAATGGGGGAAGAAGATTGGCATCGGGCGTGGTCGCAGAACGCCTGCTGCCGCATCTGAAGCGGGAACCGGCGGTTTATTACATCGAACTCGTTCCCCGTTCACTTATTTGAGAATCGCTTCCGACAGGTTTGGAACTCATTCCCAAATATCTCGTCATATATAAATTATAATCCTATTATAATCATTTTAATCGTTTTTTAATCTTTAGATAATACTATATACAAAGATAATCAAATACTTGTTTTGGCACCATCTCCATCTCCCCGCAGGGACGGCACATCATACAGGATCAGGATCCCGTCCCTATCCGGGGGAAGGAGGCCCCCCGGGGTCACCGGCCCGGCCTCCTGTCCATTGGTGGATGCCCCCGGAGAGGCAGGTGAAGCTGATGAAAGGAATGACAACGATACTTCTCGCGGGGCTCCTTGTTTCCTTCTGCCTTGCAGGAATTGCGGCGGCTCAAGAAGAGCTACCCGGATGTAATACGGGAGATACTGTCGGCCCTGAGATACTGTCGGCCCTGGGGTCACCAGCACCGGTATCTCGGCCCAGACAGCAAAACCCACCGATGTGATCACCCTCACGGCCACTGTTGACGATTCAGGCAGCGGGGGATCCCATGTCATGGGGACGTTCAGTATCGGAGGCCCGGCAGATGAGTGTATTGAACCGTATGATTGTGGCGACTGGCCTGTGATGGATCCGGTCTCTCCCGTGCCCGCTGCCACTCTTGATTTCATCAAAACAATTGATCTCAGCCAGTACGACCTGACACCGGGGATTTACACGGTCTGCATCAACGGTAAGGACGCCTGCAATTATGTTTCGTCTGACGGGATTGCATGCTACACCCTGGTCATCTACGATCCGGACGGCGGATTCGTCACCGGCGGTGGCTGGATCGACTCCCCTGCTGGCGCCTACGCGGCCGGTCCCACCCTTGCCGGGAGGGCGAACTTCGGCTTTGTCTCCAAGTACCTGAAGGGCGCCACGGTCCCCACCGGCCAGACCCAGTTCCAGTTCAAAGTCGGCGACCTGAACTTCCACTCGTCTTCCTACGACTGGCTCGTGGTGGCGGGGGCGAAGGCCCAGTACAAGGGGACCGGCACCATCAACCACGCGGGTAACTACCGGTTCATGCTCACGGCAGTGGACGGCCAGCTGCCGGGCGGAGGCGGAACGGACCGGTTCCGGATCCGGATCTGGAAGATGGTGAACGACGAGTACGGGAATGAGATCGAGAGCCCTGTCTATGACAACCAGCTGGGAGATATGGACTCGGCTGACCCGGCCACGGCCATTGCCGGCGGAAGCATCGTCATCCACAAACACTAACTTTTTTTTGGACGGCACCCGGTTCATGTCACACCGCCCGCTCCGTTCGCACCACCTTTTTGAGGGACCACGCCGACATATTCTCCACGCCCCAGTGGCTTAGCCTGGCAGAGCGGCTGACTTGTAATCAGCAGGCCCCGAGTTCAACTCTCGGCTGGGGCTTCCGGAACCGATGGATGGGCAGGGGAGATCCCGTAGGGCACGGGGAAGTGCCTCACTCCGACTCCATTTCAGCCGCCATATCCCTGAGCATTTCGTCGGGAGTCAGCTCGCACTCCTTCATCTCCTTCCTGAAATTCCACATCATCACGAGGAAGATCCCGATGCTGATCACGAGGATGGCCCACAGGAACAGGTGCTGCTGCTCCCTGAACACCGGAAGCGAGGCGATCACGTACCCGAAGAGCACAAAACTGGTGACCCAGAGAATCCCGCCGATCACGTTATAGGAGAGAAACACGGGATACCGCATCTTCACGATACCCGCGACAAAGGGTGCGAATGCCCGGATTCCGGGGATGAACCTGGCGACGATGATCGTCTTTTTCCCGTACTTCTTGTAATACTGCCGGGTCATCGCGATATGCTTCCGATCAACCAGGCATCTCTCCCGGTGAATCAACCAGTTCCCGAATGAGGTCCCGATCCGGTAGTTGACGGAATCCCCGAGGATGGCGGCAACGGAGAGAATGACGATGATCCCCAGGACGGAAAGCCCGCCACCCGCGGCGAGAAAACCGGCGAGGAAGAGCAGGGAGTCCCCGGGAAGGAACGGGGTGAAGACAAGGCCGGTCTCGCAGAAGATGATCGCAAAAAGGATCGCATAGATCCAGATCCCGTAGGTCTCCATCAGCTGGGGCATCATGTCCTGGATGTTCAGGAGGAGGTTCGGCAGCGTGATGAGGAAATCCGGGGGTGTCATTGCTCAGGGATATTGGAGGTTACAGGCAAAAAGGCTGTTTCACGGTATACCGGTTCATCACGGTCTTTCCAGGACGCCCACCTCCCCTGCAGACACCGTTTCCCGGTTCACAATCTGATACATTGATATCCCCCCCATGTCGTATGTGGTATCAGGGGACCGGGTATGGCACTCGCGGATTATATCGGCAGGTTCTGGGCAGGTGCCGAGGTCATCTACGGCGTGATCATCGCCATGACCTTCACAAGCGCGCTCCGGGATCTTCCCTTTGCCGTTCTTGAAAAGATGCTGGTGGAGAGGACGGTGTATACCGCACTCTTCTGCTGCATGGCCTGGGGTGTTGCCGACGGCCTGTTCTATCTCTGGGAGCGGAACTACCTGATCCGGCAGGAGAACCGGATCATCGAGCTCTCGAAGTCAGCCCAGACAGAACCTGCCGTTTCACTGGTGGAGGCCCAGCTGGATGACACGGTGCTCCGAAACGTCCCGAGCGGACAGCGGCAGGAGCTGTATGTGAAGCTTGTGCAGTTCCTCTCGGGGTCGGGTACGCGAGAGACGCTGTCATGGCGCGAGGGGTTCACGATCGTAGGGGGAACATTTATCCGGTCAGCGCTGGCCGGGGTGGTGGTGGTCATCCCGTTCTTTGCCACCACCGATGTGGATCTCGCCCTGAAGGTATCCAACCTGCTGGGGATCCTGCTCCTGTTCGGGATCGGATATGTCAGGGCCCTGGACAGGGAATTCGTTCACCGGATCGTCATGGCCGTTGGAACGTCCATGATCGGCATCGTCATCACCGCTATCACGGTCGTCCTGGGCGGCTAGCACCATCGGATCTCCACTTTCACCCTCCCCCTTCGAAAGGGAATTGGGAAGAGGAAGTCCATGACCGTAGCGTGGCGTACAACGACCTGAAGGAGTTCCGGGGGAAGGTCTACTCCGGCATGCCGATCGGGGGAACGCACGTCTGGGAGTATCCCCACGGTGTCTGGCAGGAGCGGAAGGTGGCACCGGACCGCTGGGAATTCACCTTCCTTTCAGAGAAGAAGCGGGCCCGGCTGGCCCCGGAGGGCTCGGGGGCCCTCCCCGGGACACAGTACCACTGGTTCATCCTGGCCCACCAGCGGGTCCGGAAGGTGGACGGGAACACTTACGAGACCGTCATGGAAGGGATCAAGTACAAGGTGGCCCACAAGCGGCCCCACTGGCGGGGCTGGAGCACAGATTACCCGGACCACGAGCCGGAGCGGGAGTTCCTGATCCGGATCCTGGAGGAGCAGCTGGCAGTACTGAAGGGCGGGGATCACTCCCCCACCACCGACCGGAACAGGATAAACTCTCTGAAAGAACGCACCCCGGACCCGTGAAGCGGTTCTGTACCCCGAATGATACGAATAATTCCTGCCCTGTTCCCCTGCCCCGTATTCACCGATCCGTTTTAATAAACCGCCGCGTGTAAAGATCACTGGTTTTCCATGGACTTCGAGAAGCTGGGCGCATTCTACCTGGGCAAAGAGTACAGCCTCAAGGACCGGAAGCTCCTGGACCCCCTCGTCATGTACGATTCCCGCGACCTCACCACCCATGCGGTCTGCATCGGGATGACGGGGAGCGGGAAGACCGGGCTCTGCGTCGGCCTCCTTGAGGAGGCGGCTATCGACGGCGTGCCTGCCATCATCATCGACCCGAAGGGGGACATCACCAACCGGCTCCTGATGTTCCCCGACCTCGCTCCCGGGGATTTTCTTCCCTGGATCAACCCCGATGATGCCCGAAGGAAGGGGATGACGACGGAGGAGTATGCGAAACAGCAGGCCGAGTCGTGGCGGTCCGGGCTTGCCTCGTGGGGGCAGGACGGCGGCCGGGTCCGGGCCCTCCGGGACGCGGTGGACCTGGTGATTTACACGCCGGGAAGCGATGCCGGGATCCCGGTCTCGATCCTCCACTCCTTTGCTGCCCCGGCCCTCAGCTGGGAGACGGATGCGGAGATACTCCGGGAGAAGATCTCCGGGACCGTGACAGCCCTCCTCGGGCTCATCGGGATGGACGCTGACCCCCTCCGGTCCCGGGAGCACATCCTCCTCTCCTCCCTCTTCGAACACTTCTGGCGGGGCGGGAAGGACCTGGACATGGTCACCCTGATCCAGTCCATCCAGAACCCGCCCCTCCGGCAGGTCGGGGCCTTTGACCTGGAGACCTTCTTCCCGGCAAAGGAACGTATCCCCCTTGCCATGCGCCTCAATAACCTCATCGCGGCACCCGCGTTCCAGTCCTTGATGACAGGGCAGCCCCTGGACATCCCGGGATTCCTCTCCACAAAGGACGGAAAACCGCGGCATGCGATCTTCTACCTGGCCCACCTGAGTGATGCCGAGCGGATGTTCTTTGTCACGCTCCTCCTCCACCAGGTCCTCTCCTGGGTCCGTGCCCAGACCGGGACAACCAGCCTCAGAGCCCTCCTTTACATGGACGAGGTCTTCGGATTCTTCCCGCCGGTTGCGAACCCGCCCAGCAAGCAGCCGATGATCACCCTCCTGAAACAGGCCCGGGCCTTCGGCTTCGGCGTGGTGCTCACGACCCAGAACCCGGTGGACCTGGACTACAAGGGGCTCTCCAACACCGGCACCTGGTTCATCGGCAGGCTCCAGACCGCCCAGGACCGGGACCGGGTCCTGGACGGCCTCGAGGGTGCGGTAACCAGCGGGGGCAGCGCATTCTCACGGGCAGGGCTCTCGGATACCCTCTCTTCACTCGATAACCGTGTCTTTCTCCTCCACAACGTACACGGGAGCGGACCCGTCATCTTCCAGACCCGGTGGGCCATGAGCTACCTGCGCGGGCCGCTCTCCCGCGAGCAGGTCCGTACACTCTCGAAGGGGAAACGCCCTGACTTCCCCCCCGCACCCGGGCCCACTCCCAGGACCGCTGCCCCTGGTCCGTCTCCCGCCGCGCCGGGAGGCGATACGACCACGCTGCCCCCTGCCCTCTCCCCCGATACCCCGCAGGGCTATCTCCCGGTGCGGCTTGACCGGGTGACTGCGGAATCCCGGGTTGCCGGCACACCGGCGGGAACCGGTGTCTCATCCACCCTTCTGTACACCCCCGCGGTATGGGCGGCCGGCCGTATCCACTACTCAAGCCCGAAGCCGAAGCAGGAGGTGGAGAAGGAATTTGCCCTCCTTGCACCGTTCGTTCCCGGGGGAAGTGTGGCATGGGACGGCGCTCCTTCCGCCCCCGGGTCGCCCGGTGATCTCTCCCCTTCACCGGCTCCCGAAGCCCGGTTCCTCGTTGCGCCGGAAGTGTCCCGGGCGTTGAAGAAATTCCCCTCCGAGAAACAGAACGTCGTGAATTATCTGCTCCGGACGCAGGAGCTGAAACTCCGGTCCTGCCCGGCGGTCGTGCTCACCTCGCGGCCGGATGAACCCGAGAACGAGTTCCTCATGCGGGTCCGCCTGGCGGCACGGGAGCGGCGGGACGCCGATGTGGAAGCCCTGCGGAAACGCTACGAGGGCCGGATCGGTGCGCTGGAGGACCGGCTCCGGAAGACGGAGATGACGGCGGACCGGAAGCAGGCAGATGCCGAGGCCCGGAAGCGGGAAGCGATGCTCTCAGTCGGTGAGTCGGTGGTAGGAGTCCTCCTGGGCCGGAAGAGCACCCGGGCCGGATCCACTGCTGCGAGCAAATACCGGCAGAGCACCTCTGCCGGCATGAGTGCGAAGGAGGCGGAGGAGAACGCCCGCGCCCTCTCCCAGGAGATCCAGGACCTGAAGGAAGAGCTGGAAAAGGAGTCCCAGGCCATCACCGGACGGTGGGAGAAGGCAGTACAGGAAACCACCGAAGTGGCGATCCCGCCGAAAAAGAGCGGGATCGATGTCACCACGTTCCTCCTTGCCTGGGTCCCCCACTGGCAGGTGACCTCCCGCGGGAGCTCGGGAGAGGTCCGGACTGAAAGGGTTGACGCGTCGCGGTAGGGTCGAACGCCACGGGTTCAGAGAATCTTCGTCTCCTCTGTCGGCTTCGGCACCTTGATGACCAGCACCCGGAAGACGGCGCCGCTCTCGTTCATCCACCGGTGCGGGATCCGGGCCGGGCTCTCCACCAGCATGTCCTTCCCCACCGTCTGCCGTTCGTTCCCGATCTCGACGACTCCCGTGCCTTCCAGCACGTAGAAGAACACGTCGACCGGTGTCATGTGCTTCTTCAGGGATTCCCCCGGCTTGAGCGTGATAACGACCGCCACCGCGTGGGGGGTCTCGTAGATCTTCCGTGCGTCCACGTGGTGCGGGTTCGGGCCCGACACCGCCTTTGCCACTTCTGTGATCTTCATCTCGGTTTCACCGTCTCGAGTGCAATGTATGGGATGAGTGTGAGCAGGTCGGATTTCACGGTTTCCATCCCGATCCGTTCCATGAACCGGGCGGTTCGCTCCCTCGGTTTTGCCGCATTCCTGTAGTATTCCAGGAGGCGCGTTACCAGGTCCAGCGCCTGATCCTTCGACAGATCCTTCGCAATCACATCCCCAATCCGTGGCCGGGTCCCGCTGTTGCCGCCGAATATCACGGTCCACCCCCGGACGGTGCCCATGATCCCGATGTCCCGGGTGTGGCTCTCCCCACAGCACCGCGGGCACCCCGAGATCCCGACCTTCAGCTTGGCGGGGTAGGCTGTTCCCTGGAATGCTCTCTCGATGGAG
>JAJRDF010000085.1 GCA_028678555.1 Methanomicrobiales archaeon | reverse complement strand
CATCCGGGGCCTCACAGGCTATACCCTGACGTTCACCGCCGAGGAGAGCCACTACAAGAACTTCGTCGAGGCATCGGACCATACCATGAAGTCCTTTGCCTTCACCACCTGAGGGCACCAGGGGGATAGCCCGCCGATCGGGATCCCCTCTTTTCTTCCCATCCCTGCACGGGAGCGAGAGGTTCTCCCGATACCAGGGAACCGGTAACTTGGTATGGCAGTGGATCGTATTCTCTTGTACTCAATCAGGGAGTGACGTGGGATGCCATCGCGCAGGGTCATGATCCTCGGAGCGGCTATCCTTGTCTGTGGCCTCCTCTTCGCAGGGTGTACGGACAGGGGGTCCCAGCCCCCGCCCTCCCTCAGGACCCTGGCACCCACCCCGGTGACAACGACGACCATCCGGACCCTGCCCACCATCTCCCCCACGGTTCCGGAACCCACAGCCCTCCCGGAGGCAGGATCCCTCACGCAGGACGGGGCATTCCTGCGGGTGACAGGGCCGGTGCTCGGCATCAGGGGGACCGGGGGCAGCTACCTGGACCTGATCACCTTCGACCTGATGAAGGTCCCTTCGGCAGACCCGGTGGACATGGAGAACGTCCAGGTGACCCTGACCCGGTACGGCGAGACGACAGGGCTCCGCTACGAGATCAGGGAGATGAAGAACGGCAACCGGGACACCATCCTCGAGACCGGGGAGACCTTTTCCATCGCCGTACCGGTGAGGCCGGGCTACTGGATCTACCGGAACGATCCATTCGAACTCCGGGTGCTGGTGCCGGGATCGCCCCTGATCCAGGTCCAGTCCCGGGGGCCGGCCGTCATGGAGGAGCAGAACCTCCTGGCCGAATCCTGAAGGGAGGGGGTCCGCCCCTCCCGTGGCTGATGGGATCCCCCTGTATTAACTTTTTTTCGGGTATCCCAGGGCACTGAGGCTCTCCCGGATCTCGTCCAGGATCGCAGGATCGTCGATGGTGGGCGGGACCTGATACGGTTCCCCGTCGGCGATCTTCTTCATGGTGCCCCGGAGGATCTTCCCCGAGCGGGTCTTGGGGAGCCTCCGGACCACCGCCGCCGACTTGAAGGAGGCGATGGGGCCGATCCGCTCCCGGACCATCCGGTAGAGTTCAGAGAGGATCACTGCCGGGTCCCGGGTCACGCCGGCCTTCAGCACGATGAAGCCGAGAGGGATCTCCCCCTTGATCTCATCGGCAACGCCGGTGACCGCGCACTCAGCCACGTCAGGGTGGGAGGCGATCACCTCCTCCATAGCGCCCGTGGAGAGACGGTGGCCGGCCGTATTGATGATATCATCAGTGCGGCTCATGATCCAGAGGTAACCGTCGGCATCGATGCAGCCGGCATCGCCGGTCAGGTAGCAGCCGGGGTAGCGGGAGAGGTAGGTCTTCACGTAGTCCGCGTCGTTGTTCCAGAGCGTGGGGAAGCATCCCGGCGGCAGGGGAAGGCGGATGACGATGTTCCCGATGACACCGGCCGGGACCTCTGACCCGGCCTCGTCCAGCACCCGCACGTCGTAACCGGGCACAGGCTTCGTGCAGGACCCCGGCTTCACGGGGAGGAGGCCGAGGCCGGCGCAGTTGGCCCCGATGGCCCAGCCGGTCTCGGTCTGCCACCAGTGGTCGATGACCGGGACCCGGAGCTTCTCCTCGGCCCAGTGGAGCGTGGAGGGGTCGCACCGTTCGCCTGCCAGAAAGAGCATGCGGAACCGGGAGAGATCGTACTTCCGGATGTGGGTGCCCTCCGGGTCCTCCCGGCGGATCGCCCGGAATGCCGTCGGGGCGGTGAAGAGGACGCTGACCCGGTGCTCTGCGATGACCCGCCAGAACGCACCGGGATCGGGAGTCCCCACCGATTTCCCCTCATACAGGATCGAGGTGCACCCGTGGAAGAGGGGGCCGTACACGATGTAGGAGTGGCCCACCACCCACCCGATATCCGAGGCCGCCCAGTACACGTCGCCGGGTGCCACACCGTAGATGGCCCCCATGGACCAGGTGAGGGCTGCCGCATGCCCGCCGTTGTCCCGCACCACTCCCTTCGGGATGCCGGTCGTGCCCGAGGTGTAGAGGATGTAGAGGGGATCGGTGGCGGAGACCGGGACACATGCCGCAGGGGAAGCGTCCTCCAGGACAGACCAGTCCAGGTCACGGCCCGGAACGAGGGGGGCCGGCCCCTCATTCCGCTGCAGGATCACGCACCGGTCCGGTTTTGCCACCGAGATCTCGATGGCCCGGTCCAGCAGGGGTTTGTACGGGATCACCCGGTTCACCTCGATCCCGCAGGAGGCGGAGAGGATCACCTTCGGCCGGGCATCCTGGATGCGGCCCGCGAGTTCCGGAGCGGCGAATCCCCCGAAGACCACCGAGTGGATGGCCCCGATCCGGGCGCAGGCCAGCATCGCGGTCACGGCCTCGGGGACCATGGGCATGTAGATGACCACCCGGTCCCCCTTCTCCACCCCCAGATCCCGGAGACCCCCTGCACACCGGGCCACCCGGTCCCGCAGGTCCCGGTAGGTGAAGGTCTTTACCATGCCGGTCACCGGGCTGTCATAGATGAGGGCGATCCGGTCGCCCTTCCCGGTCTCCACGTGCCGGTCCAGCGCGTTGTGGCAGGTGTTGAGCACCCCGCCCGGGAACCACCGGTAAAAGGGCGGGCGGGAACCATCCAAAACCCGGTCCCAGGGCCGGTACCAGTCCACCGCCCGGGCAGCCTCTCCCCAGAACCGCTCCGGGTCCTCCAGGGAATGGCGGTAGACCTCGTCAAACGCTTCAGGAATGGGTGTCTGCCTCCCCTCTCTCTCGTGGCCCCCGGGTCACCGGCCGCTTCCCGCGCCTCCCGTGACCGGGCGGGTAGCCTCCCGGAACTCAGGTCAGGGACGGAAGGACTTGAACCTTCTGAAACGCACCCGCACGGACCGGGACCTCTTCCCCCGGATACGGCCTCCAATTCCTGCAAAGTGGGAAGAATGGGAACGGTTAAGTCACCCGTGGGAAAACGTCAGATGACAATGCCAGACCTCCGCCACCCCTTCTCCGGGATCCTCGAGGGAACCACCGTCCGGGGCATGGTGGAGCGGTACTGGAAGGATCCCCTGTACCGGAACTCCCTGGTTTTGACAGCCAGCCGGTTCCTCAATGCAGCGGTCATCGGGTTCCTCTTCTGGACCATCGCGGCCCACCTGTACCCCGTGGCGGAGGTAGGCATCGGAACCGCCCTCATCTCGGCAACAGGCCTTCTCGTATCCCTCGCCATGCTCGGGTTCGATGTCTCGGTCATCCGGTTCACCCCCCTGCGGGACCCCGGGGAGGTCTTTTCCATCTCTGTCTGGGTCACTACCGCAGCGGCGGTCATCATGGCCGCCATTTTTCTTCTGGTGGTGCCGGTCGTCATGCCATCCCTCGCCATCATCCGGGACTACTGGCTCCTCTTTCTTGCGATTGTGCCCCTCACCTCCTTCATCTATATCCTGGGGCGGACCTTCATCGCCCACCGGCGGCCCCACCTCCTTTTCCTCCAGTACCTGGTGACGGCTGTCCGCCTCCCCCTCCTGTACCCCCTGGTCTTCCTGGGGGGCCTGGGCATCTTCCTGGCGGCCGGGGTCAGCAGCTTCCTGGCCGCTGCGTTCTCCCTCTTTGCGGCCATGAAGTTCGTTCGGCTGACATTCGGCGTCCGGAGGGACGTCCTGAGAGACATGTACCGTTTCTCGTCAGCGAATTACGTCTCCACCCTCCTTGCGGATATCCCCGAGCTGGTTCTTCCCCTGATCGTGCTCGCGGTTCTGGGACCCGTGGCAGCAGCTCTGTACTTCATCGCTTTCGCCATCGCAACCCTGATTCTCGTGATCCCGGATGCCATCGGAACCTCGTATTTCGTGGAGGGAAGTTACGGATCAGAGGACCCCCGCAGGGAGGCCATGCGGGCGCTCCTTGTGAGCGCTCTCGTGCTCCTCCCCATCGGGATCTTTGTCATTCTCTTCGGAAAGACCCTCCTCCAGTTCTTCGGCACCGCCTATACGGCAGCGTATCCCCTCCTCCTGATCCTCACCTTCTCCAGTTTCCTCGTGGCATTCCACAAGATCGGCATCCCCTTCCTGAATATCCGGATGAGCATCCGTGCCGTGGTCGGGATCAACGCTCTCCGGCTGGTCCTCCTGCTGGGCCTCTCCTTCATCCTGCTTCCCATCCTCGGCATTGAGGGAGCAGGCGTCGCGTGGATCCTCACCCATGCCATCATCGCCGTTCCCCTGATATGGCTCCTCTGGAGATTACCTCCCGCAGTCCCCCCGGCCAGGACCGGTGAGGCGGCATGAGGAGCCTCCGGGAGATCCCCCGGCTCGGGTCAGAGGAGAAGTTCGCCCTCACCGGGAAGGTCATTGCCATCCTCTGCGTGGTGGCAGCCCTCCTGGGCCTTGTGGTTCCCCTGGCGCTGGGCATGACGTCCCTTGCGATCCTGGGGAGCTACCTGGCCATCCCGCTGCTCATCGCCCCCCTTATCTTCTTCCGGATCCGGGGCACGGAGCAGGGGGAGGACGGGCTCCGGGGCGGTCACCACCTCTTCCCCCTGCTGCTCATCGCCTTTACCGTCCTGTGCGTCCTCTCGGTGATCTCCCTGGTATCCTCCCCCGTGCGGCAGCTCCCCTACTACCTGCTGGTGACCGGGATGGGGCTCTGCATCCTCCTGGAAATCCTCTTCGCCGGGCCATCAGAAGCCCGGATCCCGGTTGTTCTGGCCCAGACCGGGATCCTCTACCTGAACGTGGTCTGGGGTGTCACCCTGAAGTACTTCTTCTACATCGGGAGAACAGACCCCATCGGGCATGCATGGCTCATCGACAACCTCCTTGCACAGGGGCATATCACCGGCGTCTTCACCGAATACCAGCAGTTCCCGCTCTGGCATCTTCTGTGTGCCATGACCTCGCTCCTCTTTGGCATCGTTCCCGAGTCCCGGCAGGTGATGTACATCCTGAATGGCCTGATCTACGTGATGGTGCTCATCATGGTGTACCTCATTGCCCGCCGGCTGGGGAGCGGCGGGCGGATGGCACTTCTTGCCGCCCTCTTCACGGCGTTCTCCGTGGGGGTCATCGACAACGGGATGTCCTCCTTCCCCAGGAGTGCGGTCCTTGTGCTGGTCCTGGTCCTGTTCTACCTGACCCTCATGGCCACCACCCGGATCCATGCAGGGCTGATCCTCCTCGTTACCCTCGCCACCATCCTGTTCCACACCGTCTCCATGCCCTTCATCGTCCTGATCCTGCTCGTCATGTTCATCCTCCAGATCCTGTACCAGGATGACCGCCGGCAGGAGTTCATCAGGCTCCCGTACCTGGCAATGATGATGGTGATGACCCTCGTCTACTGGGTCTTCTTTGCCCCGTACCTGTTCGGGCTCGTGGTGCGCGCCCTTGCCATCGCCGGCCCGGCTCGCCTTGCGGGCAGCGGCGCGCTCTCCGTGCCCCTCCCCGAACTCTTCAACTACCTGGAGTACCTCCCCCTCCTCCTCTTCCTGGTCCTGGGGGTGCTCGCCGTCCTCTCCACCACGCGGGCCTCCTTCCCCCTGAAGATCTTCTGCCTGACCGGATTTCTCATGCTCCCCGTGGCCTTCCCCGGGCCCGCGCTCCTGATCAACCGGCTGGGGCGCAACTTCGACCTGTTCCGGTTCCAGGGGTATGCGTTTCTCTTCATCAGCCTGGCCGCGGCCGTCGGGTTCCTGTACCTCTTCCGGAGGACGGGCCGGTACGGGAAGGCCGCGGTGATCGTGCTCTTTGCCATCCTGTGCCTCCTCTCGGTCTCCAACGACTTCACCGCCTCGGACAACCCCCTCATGAAGCGGCAGTTCTACACATTCTACCTGACAGAACCGGAGATCACCGGGTTTGACCGGCTCGTCCCGTTCACCGACGGATTTGTCCTGACCGACTATGTCACTGACCGGTACTACAAGCACTCGCCCTTCAATCCCAACACCACGATCCTCCAGATCAATGCCACCACATCGGCCATCCTGAAAAACCAGAGCACAGATATGGTCCTTGTCCGGAGCCACGAACTTGCAGGGAGACCCGTACGGCTCCTGAAATCACGGACCGGATCCTTTGTCAGGGACCCGGATTTCACCGATGCCACGGATTACTACTTCAGGAGCGATCCGGTCTGGGAGCAGCTGGACGGATTCCGGAAGGTGTACGACTCCGGCTGGGTGGCCGGCTATCAGTAGGCCCTCCTGCCCGTTACACCGGTTCCCCTCCCTGGGAGCCGCTCCCCGGGGACTCCCATCCCCCTCAGGCCGGCGCGAGCCGATCCGCAACCGAGGCGGGGACCGGGGACCGGAAGAGCTCCCTTCCCTGGTAGGCCAGGTGCGTGCCCTGGACCAGGGCAAAGTGGGAAGGAACACCCCCCTCCAGGCGGACCCAGGCCGAGCTCCCGTCCCCGGTGA
>JAJRDF010000084.1 GCA_028678555.1 Methanomicrobiales archaeon | reverse complement strand
ACAAGGCGGTACGATTCGGCCCTGCCGGCGGTCTGGCTTGAACGGATGATCCGGATGACGTTCCCCGGTTTTGCTTTCACGGTCTTCACCGCAGGATCGTCATGAAAAATCTTTGGGAGTTGTTCCAGTGAGAGATGATAGGTGGAGAGGAGTGTCCCGATCTCCTCATCGGTCATGATCCGGTGGTCCGGTACCATGACATGGTCCAGCAGTTGAAATGTCATACCCTACCCCTGTTGTGAATGGCTTCCCGCCGACCGGGAATTTGTCTTCCCGCGTACCGGGAAATCTGACCCTCCCCGCTGCCCGGGAGGGATGGTCTCCAATGCCCTCTCCCGTTGCCGGGAGACCGTTTGCCGTGGGAGCGGGCTCGGAGGGATTTGAACCCTCGGCCACCTGGTTAAAAGCCAGGCGCTCTACCTGGCTGAGCTACGAGCCCTTGCCGTGGGAGCGGGCTCGGAGGGATTTGAACCCTCGGCCACCTGGTTAAAAGCCAGGCGCTCTACCTGGCTGAGCTACGAGCCCCCGCCACCCCAACACCATCTGGCATTAGATAAACGCAAGAAAACTATATAAACATTCTCACCTTAATGAATAAAGCTCTTCTCCGATCCCGGCAAACAACCGGCGTATATCCCGCCGATAGGCGAAACATCCTCTCCGTGCCCGCAGGTCCGGATACCCCCATTTCCTGAGCCCGGGGGACGGCGTGGAGGGGGACCGCGCGGGGAATCTCTGGAGATTGGCCCTGACACCATCTCGAAACTGCTATCTGGGATGGAGATCCCAGATCCCTGCAGAGGCAGGAACCGGGATGGATCGCGATCGTATCATCAAAGGGGCCCGATGGATGGTCTTTCCCATCACGGTGGTCACCTTTGCCATCTATCTGGGTATCGCCATCGTCCTCTCCATCCTTGCCCTGTTCACCCTCGTGGATGCGGCAAAGCTCCTCATCGCGATCCCCGGCTCCCCCGCGCCTACCACGGCACTCCACGTGGTCCTCCAGGCGATTCTGTTCACCATCATCATCGTGGAGATCCTGGAGACGGTCCTCGTCTACTTCCGCACCAGCCGGATCCTGGTGCGTCCCATCCTCATTGCAGGCATCACCGCCATGGTCCGGAAGGTCATCACCATGGGCGTCGAGTCCTTCAATGCGGTGGACCTGCTGGCCATTGCGGTCGTGATCGGGGTCCTCACCGCCGCGATCATCTACGTCGGAAAGGAGGAAGGGGAGACGGAGGCCAAGGGCGAAACATCCCCCCCGTGATGGGGGTACAAACCCCTTTATCTCCCGACCATGATTCGAAAAGCGGCAACCGCTGTCGGGGGGATGGTGGTCCTGTCGTTTTTCCGGAACTCAGCAGCCCGCAGGATAACGGACATGTTGCGGGAGGGGGCCAGCTCCCTCCTGGCCCCTCCCCGATGAGGATAAACCCCCATGTTGGTGCGTGAAACCGGAGAGATCACCGGTTCCCGGAGTACCGGCGGGGGGTGCCCACGCGGCGGGGGGCGGAGCCCCCCGAGAGCGTCTCACCAGTACGCCCGAGATGGTGTACGCCGAAAGGTGATGGTCAAGAGAACTTGTGGTGGTGAGGAGAAGGAATGTAAAAGAAATCCCGGATGAAAAGGGATATTCCGCATCCTACTTATCGTTCAGGACCTTGGTGAGCTCGGTCCGGAGGTGCTGGAGCCGGTCTTCCTGGACCTTGATGGACTCGCTCATGGATTTCATGGCCTGGGAGATCTTGGACGAGACCTGCTGGTTCGTATCATGGATGTTGTAGGTGGTCTCCAGGATCTTCAGGAGACGGGTGTTCACGTCCACACTCTTTGCGAGCCGGGAGTACTCATCAATGAGCTTCTGGTCAAAGCCGGCCTTCTTTGCCTCCTCGATGTCCAGCTTGATGGTGGACCGGCGCTTGAGGACATGCTCGATGGTGTCGTAGAGCTCCCGGTGGGTGATGGGCTTGAGCACGTAATCCTCGATGTACATCCCGTAGAGCTGGGCTTCTTCCGGTGAGAGCTGCTTCGCCGTGAGCATGAGCACAGGGATATCCTTCGTTGTCTGGTTCCGCTTGACCTGTTCCAGGGTCTCCCAGCCGTCGATAGGCTCCATCATGATGTCCAGGAGGATCAGGTCAGGAGTGATGTTCTTCAGGATATCCAGGCATTCCAGGCCGCTGTAGGCGGCCACAGCCCGGTATCCGCCCCTCTCCAGCATGGTCACAAAAACATCGACGATAAAAGGGCTGTCATCCACGACGAGTATGGTATACATCAGTCACTCCCCCCGATTCTCTGTGCCCGGAGGGATCTGCCCGGTGCAGGGATGGCAGGAGACACGGGTTGGGGGAACCACGGCAACGCGACACTCTTCCGGCGGAGCTGGAGAAGGATCTTTCCCCGGTGGATTCGGAAACAGGCCCGCATCTCACAC
The DNA here is from genome assembly GCA_028678555.1 of Methanomicrobiales archaeon. Taxonomy (GTDB): domain Archaea; phylum Halobacteriota; class Methanomicrobia; order Methanomicrobiales; family JACTUA01; genus JAJRCY01. The sequence continues at coordinate 4,522 of JAJRDF010000084.1, read as the reverse complement.
TCCATTGACTGATAACTATTTTCCTCCTATAAATTTATCCTTTCTCCTCCCTCAGGGCTTCCCTGCAGTTTAGAGCGTCTTCCGGCCGAATCCGCCCGGCCGATTTAGCCGGGCGGTTCCCTGCGCCTGCCGCATCCTGAACCCCCGCCCGGACCCGCCGCGGGGGTGGTTACGGACCTTCCGCCGGCCGGATCCCTCCATCTGCCCAGATTGCCCGGGATTCCATATGGAAACCAATATTATTATCTTATGAAAAAACACCAGCTATTTATAATGCAACTTCCACGGGGGAAATTTCGGGAAATTGTCCGGGGCGTCCCCCTCGGCCCCCTTCTCCTGGAGCTGAACGAGGTCCAGTACACCGGTATCCTGAAGACCACCTGGGATACCTCCACGGGCACCCTCGTCTTCCAGAACGGCCTCGTCATCCTGGCCGAATATCCCCCGTATGCCGGCGATGCTGCATGGGAGGCGATCACCCGCCTCGGGAACCGGTCGGTGGGGGGCATCCTCTCGGATCTCGACGCTGTCCAGATGAGGCTGGTCATCGAGTTCAACGGCCCCTTCCTCCTCGCGGTCCCGGCCACGCCAGGGAAGGGATTGGCGGGGCCGGGGAAGGGACCGGCTCCGGCGGGAGCCCCCGTGCCGCCACGGATGTCAGAACCGGTACCGGTGCAGGCCACAGGCGCCGCTGTCCAGCCCCCTGAGCCGGGATTGTTCCCGCCACGGGCCGCCCCGTCGATCCGGCAGGAACCGGCAAAGGCAGCACAGCCTATTGCAGCTGCCGGAGCCGTATCCTTTCAGTCCGGCCGTACTCCCGGCATCCCGCCAAGGCAGACCGGTACCGCCATGCCCGCCCCGGAAGGAGCGGCGATGGCACGGCCGATGGCTGCGCTGTCAACCGACCATCTGGAAGGGGGAACCGATCCCGGTCAGGGACACCGGCCGCAGGAAATGGATCCTGCCACCCTGACCAGCCTTGAGATGGAAGCCCTGGACGACGTGGACGTGGACCACATCGCGAACAAGGTCCGGAAAAATGCCCGGGGGATTGTCAAGAAACTCCACCTGGGCCACCTGATGACCGAGAAGGATGAGTGAGGAGCACCGTCATGGCCACCGAGTTTGAATCACTGACCATCCTGCTCCTGCAGGTCCTTGTTCTCGTGAGTTCCCTCCAGGTCGTCATCATGATGATCGTGCTCTATCACCTGACCAAGATCCTGGATCAGGTGAGGAGCCCCGCCCCAGTCAGGGATCAACCCCCGAAGATCCGTCCTCTCCCCGTTCCTGAACCTGCCCCCGCATCCCCGCCCCCGGTGCCCAGGAGCCCCGCCCGGTCCGCGGGAAAATCTTCGTCTGTCGTCGAGATCCTGGATGACCGGCGGGATATCCGGGGATCCCTCCAGGCGATCTGTGAAAAGTTTGGTCTCCGGGACATGATCATCACCACCCTGGACGGGCTCGTCGTGGTATCCCGGTCCCCGGAGGTGGCCGAAGAGGCCGCGCGGCTGACCGGGATCCACCTGCGGGGCGGGAAGACCGGGGACAGGGATCTGCACTTCCTCCCCGTAACCCATCGGGGCGACAAGCTGCTGGTGATCCTGTGGGCCGGGAGAACCCTGGACGATGCCGAGAGACTGGCGATAGAAAAGGATGTGGCACAGATCCTGAACTGGTGGCTTTAACGGGGAGAATGAGGCAGATGAGCAAATATTTATGGCCTGATGTCCATCAATGGATGAGAGAAGGGGTTCAATGATCCGGGCATACACCATCGCCTCCGGGAAAGGGGGTACCGGAAAGACCACCGTCACCATCAATCTGGGGGCAGCGCTCGCCAAGCTGGGCCTCGAGACCTATATCATGGATGCGGATATCGGGATGGCCAATATCGGTCTCCTCCTGGGGCTGGAAGAAGCCCAGGTCACGATCCACGAAGTGCTGGCAGGCAAAGCCAGCCTCGACGAGGCGATCTATGACGGCCCCAATGGCGTCAAGGTTCTTCCCAGCGGTATCTCGCTGCAGGGATTCCAGCATGCCAATCCCGACCGGTTCCGTGATATTCTTGCAGAACTCGTGAACCGGTGTGACTACCTCCTCATCGATGCCCCCGCAGGCATCAGCAGGGACGGGGTGATCCCGCTGGCCATCGCCGACGAGGTCATCCTCGTCGTGAACCCGGAGGTCTCCTCCATCGTGGATGCCCTGAAGACCAAGGTGCTCACCGAGGTGGTGGGGGGCCATGTCTGCTGTGCCATCCTGAACCGGGCGGGTACCGAGCACACCGCTCTCATCCAGTCCAAGCTGGAGAAGACGCTGGGGGTGAAGCTGGTGGGGGTGGTACCCGAGGATCCCAACGTCCGGGTCGCAGCGGTATACAAGACACCGGTGGTCATGAAGTTCCCGGGAACCGAGGCCTCCAGGGCATTCCGCCGTATTGCCGCAAACCTCGCCGGTATCGCACTCGACGAGGGTGCCGAGATGTCAACGGACGGGTTCGTCTCCCGGTTTGTGAAGATACTGTTCAGGGGGAAGAAATGACCATCGAGGAGATCCTGATCGTGCTCCTGGGCGTCGTGGTGATGGTGGAGCTCTTCATCATGTACCTGATGCGGGTCCGCATGCAGCAGCTGCAGAGGGAGCTGGAGGATTCATCCAGCCGGGTGGACCTCTCGGACATTGAGCTGGAAGCCCTTACCCGCAACGTGGAAGCCTTCAAACGGCTGAAAATATAGGAGCCGGGCCTCGATAAGCGAAGGTACATAAGGCATCTGCACCAAATTCGTAGGGGGGCCATAGGGTAGCCTGGCCATCCTAGGAGACTGGGGGTCTTCTGACCTGCGTTCAAATCGCAGTGGCCCCATTTGCGTTCTTCCCTTTTTCCATGGCAGATATCGGAGTGTTCCCGTGAAGATCCATCCCCGCTGCATCGATTGCCTCATGGACCGGGTCAGGTACGAAGCCCGCCTGTCCACCCGTGACCCGGAGAAGATCCGGAGTGTGGAGGAAGCGTGCCGTAACCGGATTGCTCCCTACCGGAAAGGGGTCCACCCGGCGCCCCTAGTCGCCTCCGAGATCCATCACCTGGCCTACCGGCTTCTCTCGGATCCGGATCCCTACCGGGAGCTGAAGGAACAGTCCAGCGCCGAGGCCCTGGCGGCGTGCCGGGAGGTCCGCGGGGATCTCCACACCTTCCGGGACCTGGTCCTTGCCGCCGTACTGGCCAACACCTACGACTATGGCATCTCCGTCCACCACGTCACCGGCGATTTTCCCGCGTTCTTCCGGAGCCGGTTTCCTCTCGGTCTGTTCAGGGACGACACGCCCCGGATCGGACGCCTCGCCCGGCGGGTGGTCTACTTCACCGATAATGCCGGGGAGATCGTCTTTGACCTCCTGCTGGTCCGGTTCCTGAAAGCGCAGGGTGCCCGGGTCACCCTTGCCGTGAAGGGTGCACCGGTGTTAAACGACGCGACCGTGGAGGAAGCCCGCCAGCTGGGAATGGAGGGGGAGGTGGACCTCCTCACCACCACCGGGAGCGGGGATATCGGGGTCTCCTGGGATAAGATGCCCGGGGACCTGGCCGGGGCGCTGGCTGATGCATCCCTCGTCATTGCGAAGGGGATGGCCAACTACGAATCACTGACAGAGTATGCCTCCCAGCTCCCTCCGGTGGCCTACCTGCTGACCGTCAAGTGCGAGACCGTGGCGGAGAGTATCGGTGCACCGGTTGGGGCCGCGGTTGCCGCCCTGGAAGGGGCGGATGCGGTCTCCGTCACTTCCGGCACTGGCTGAGCAGGCTGATCGCCTTTCTGTTCTCCGGATCCAGGGAGATCGCCTTCTCGCAGAATGCCCGGGCGTCGTCGTGATGGCCGGTCTCCATCAGGCGCCGGGCGATCTCCAGGATGATATCCAGGTTCGTGGCATCGATCCGGTATCCCCGGAGCAGGTGGCGGAGGGCCTGCTCGTGGTCGGGCTCCAGGAGGGAGAGGTAGTACCACAGGGAGGGCTGGTTGGGCCTGAGGCGCATGGCGTTCCGGAGGGCCTCACTGGCCTCTTCCTTCCTCCCCAGGTGGAACTGGGCGATGCCCTGGGCCAGCCACCGCTCGCCGTCATACTCGTTCATGGGCCGGATCCGGATGAAGATCTCCAGCGCTTCCTCGTGGCGGCCCATCTTCAGGAGCGCGATACCGGACTGGAGCCAGGCACGGTAGTTTTCGGGATCCACCGTGGCGGCCTGCTGGTAGAGCCGGTATGCCTCGTCATACTGTCCCATGGCGTAGTGGACATCGCCCTTTCCGATGAGGAAATCGGGGTGATCGGGAATGACGGTGAGGGCCTTGTCAAAGAAAGTGATGGCCTCCTCGTACTCGTTGATGGAGAGGTGGGTGATACCCTCATGGTACCACCCCAGTGCGTACCTCTTGCTCTTGGGGATGTCCTTCATATCGCCTGCAGGGGGACGTGGAGCCCTGCGATTCCCATTGCCGGCCAAGTCTAAGTATCTCTATTCATGGCC